>JABFSB010000333.1 GCA_013140875.1 Acidobacteriota bacterium | reverse complement strand
CCGCTCGCTATTATCCGCGGCGAATCGCAGGTCGCTATCTCAAAAGAAGACCGGAAGCCGGACGAATACCGCGAATCGCTTTCGATCGTTCATGACGAAAGCCTGCGGCTGGCAAAAATCGTTGAAGACCTTTTCACCCTCGCACGGGCCGACGGCGGCCAGCTTAAGCCGCAGCTTGCTCCTGTTTTTCTTGATGAAATTCTGATGGAATGCGTTCATGCGATCGGCGGCCTGGCAAAAAAACGGCATATTAAGATAGATCTTTCCGCGCCGAAGGAATTGAAGCTGAGCGGTGACGAGGCCCTGCTTCACCGCATGTTCCTGAACCTGCTGGACAATGCGATCAAATACAACCGCGAGAGCGGCTCGGTTTTTATCGAAGCTAAAATCGAAGAGAAAATGTTCGCCGTTTCGATCAAGGACACCGGCGTCGGTATTGCTCCGGAGGATCGCGACAAGATCTTCAAACGCTTCTACCGCGCCGACAAGGCCCGGACCCGCAACAATTCCGATGGAAAAAACGGCATAGGCCTGGGCCTTTCAATCGCGGCATCGATCGCCGAAATCCATAACGGTTCACTCACCTTGAAAAGAACCGGCTCAGAGGGTTCCGCTTTCGAAGTCCAACTGCCGCGTGATTAAATAAGTCGGCAATCGATAAAGACCCTAAATGATAACGAACACCTTGTATTCATCCTCTATTAATCTTCGTCTTTGTAAAGTTACCTAACCCTCAGGCATTTTTGTCGATTTTATACTTCAGGTCTGATCTGAAGCAGTACCCGTTTACCTAAAAAGTGACAAAAGAGGGAGAGTGTTATGAAAAACAGAGACGTCAGCCGAATTAGCATTATCGTTTGCCTGGCTGTTTTTTTTATTTTTTGCTCGCTGCTGTATTTTGCGGGATTTCAAATGATCAGCGCTCAAGACAAAGTCGGTGAGTCGATTAAGCCGCAGACGGATGCCGCGAGAATTGAAGAAGACGACGAGTGCGGAAGCGGTGGCACCGTACGGCTGCCGGCGACAAAGTTGATAATCGAACATAATTCAACCGCCGCGGATACGGGCGTTCACGGCTTGTTCGACGGAGCCGATTGGACCAACCTGGAGATTCTCGACCCACGCGGTCGTTCGATCTTCGAGTTTGAGCCAAAACGGCAATTTCGCACACAGTCAATCAGCGGCGTTTTCTTTGAATCGGCTGAGCCGCCGAATAGTGAAGTCCCGATCTCCGAGATCTTTCGGCGTTTTCCCGCAGGCCAATATCCGGTGCGCGGTTGTACGCCGGATGGAGAAAGAATAACCGGTTCGGCAACATTTACGCACAATATTCCGGCCGCTCCGGTCATTACATTCCCAATGGATGGCAACACGGTTCCCGTATCGGGCCTGACGTTGATGTGGAACCACGTTACAACAACGCTTGACGGCAGGCCGTTAAACCGGACCGGCTACGAGCTTATCTTAACCAAACAAGTTGCGGACGATCCTAACGGGTTTTCAAAACCTGTGTTATCCGTTCACCTTCCGCCAGGGGTGAATTCATGCTCAGTGCCAAATCAGTTTCTTCAGGCCGGTACTCAGTATGAGATCGAAGTATTAGTGCTCGAGGTCAGCGGAAATCAGACGATCACGAGCTTGTTTTTCCAGACGCAATAAGCCGTAGAAACCGCCTCACGTTTTCGGATCGGATGCCGCCGGCACATAGCTTTGTCGGCCGGCATCCTGTCAACAATTTGAAGGCTTTTTATAAACCGGGGCACGAACCGAATGGCGGCTAAAAAATTAAAGTCGATTCACATAACCAACTATTACCACGAGGAATCCGGCGGAATAAGTACTGTTTACAACCACCTGCTTGAGGCCGCGAACCGGCACGAACGAGAAGTGCGCCTTATCGTTCCCGGCGGGTTTGACAGGCAGGAAGAACGCGGTGAGTTTGGCCGCGTCTATTTTGTAAAGGCCGGTAAGTCGCCCGTTTTCGACCGCAGGTACAGGATTATAAAACCCTGGCATTATATCCCGCAAAATTCCGTCGTGCGTCGGATCCTGGAGCAGGAAAAACCCGAAATTATTGAGGTCGCCGAAAAGTATGTTTTGAGCTATCTGGGCGGCCATGTGAAGAAAGGTTTTTTGAAATCGCTCGGGCGGCCGATGCTTGTTCACCTGACGTGCGAGCGGATGGACGACAACCTGCGGGCTTTCATTTCGCGACTGCTGCCCGGCTGGCTGTCGAGGAAGGTGATGGGAAACTACATCGCTCCGATGTTCGATTATCACATTGCCAATTCCGATTACACCGCCCGGGAACTTTTGAATGCCGTTTCAAACGGTAACAGCCGGCACAGGTTTCAAGACTTTTGCTGGCGGTTTTTCAACTCGTCCGAAAAGGACTTTGACGAACGCGTTTTTGTCAGCCACTGCGGGGTTGACAGCGAGTTTTTCAGGCCGGGCCGCAAGAATCCGGAGGCTCGCCGCCGCCTATTGGCCAAAGCCGGCTTTCCGGAAGATGCCACGGTGCTGCTTTACGCCGGTCGGCTTTCGCCGGAAAAGAACCTCAAGCTTCTTCCTAAAGTGCTGCGCTCGCTGGTCGCTTTTTTGAATTTTGATAGTTCGCGGCGGACTTACCGACTGCTGGTTGCCGGCAACGGACCTCAGGCCGCGTGGCTGGAAGAAAAATTGCAAAGCTATGCTCCCGGCAAATTTAAGCTCCTGGGTCATGTCGGCGATAAAGACGAGTTGGCCGATCTCTACGCAAACTCGGACATTTTCATCCACACCAATCCGCGCGAACCGTTCGGCATCGCGCCGCTGGAAGCGATGGCTTCCGGGACGCCGGTGATAGTGCCGAACTCCGGCGGCGTACTTTCTTACGCGAATAAGGAAAACGCCTGGGTAATTGAGCCGACGATCGAGGACTACTTTGCCGCCGCAAGGGAAATTTTCAACAATCCGGAAAAGCGGGAAAGAAAGATCAGAAATGCCCTTGAAACCGCTCGAAATTTCTCGTGGGAACGATCGACCGACAGGATCTTTCGGCTTTACGACGATTTGTATTACGAGTTTCGAACCGGACAAGGAGTTTCACTGAATGGTAATAACAACCATCGAGGATTTTTAGCCTAGTTCCATCGGAAGAAGCGGGCTCTCTTCATTTTCGATGCCGGATCAATGCCGGTTTTTTCTGCTTTTCGGGAGGAAAAATGAAAATCAAAGCATTTGCGTTTATCGTTCTGGTTTTGCTCATAAATTCCATAAACGCACGCGCCGTCCGGGCGCAAAACGCGGGCACCGTCAAAGGCGTCGTACGTGCTAATTCGGGCGGTAAATCCGCGATCGTATCAGGAGTAAAATTAACGCTCGCGCACGCGGCGGCGCCGGATCAGGCCTACAAAACCGTCAGCAACGACGCCGGCGAATTCGTTTTTAGAAACATTGCGGCCGGCAATTATTTATTGACCGTCGAGGCTGTCGGAATGTCCACCGTTACCCGGGAATTCAAGCTCGACTCGGGTGCAGTTCTCAATCTGGACATCGATATGACCGTAACCGTCGGCGAAACGGTCACCGTGCGTGCCGAGGAGGGCCTTCTGAGCACTTCCGAAACTTCGACTGTGAACATCATCCGTTCGGAAACTCTTAGCACCGAACCGTTCCGGAACGACAATTATCAAAATTCGATCGCCCTCACGCCGGGCGTGGTACGCGATGGCAACGGAAACGACTATCTGAAAGGTACGAGGGTGGGGCAAAGCAACTACAAGGTCAACGGCGCCGACGTTACCGACCCTGTGACCGGTAAGGCCGCGTTTGAAATCCCGCTCGAGGCCGTCGCCACCGTTCAGGTCGAGGAAAATCCTTATTCCTCCGAATACGGGCAATTCACCGGCGGTGTTACCAACGTGCAAACCAAAACGGGCCAGGACAAGTTCAAGGTTTCCGCGGCGCGGTTTTTCCCGACCTTTCGTAATGTGTTGTCCACGAAAATCGACTCCTTTCGGCCGCGGCTCACTTTCAGCGGCCCGCTTATTCAGAAACGGCTTTTCTTCCTTCAGTCTTTCGAATACCGTCTTCGAAACGACGTTGTTCCAAGCCTTGCAAAACCGACAAACAACACAACGATCAACGCATTCAACGTCTTTTCACAGCTTGATTGGACGGTGAACAAAAGCAACTCGGTAAAATTCAATTTTGCGCTTTTTCCGAGCAGGATCCGCAACCTTAATCTCGATACCTTCAATCCGCCCGACACAAGCCCCGATTACAACCAGCGCGGAATGCTGTTTCTCGTTTCCGAACAATCGGTCTTTAAAAATACTTCGTTTCTCTTGTCTGAGATCAGCTATAAAACATTTGACGTCGATGTCTTTGGTAAATCGAATCAGCCGTTCACCATAACGCCTGAAGTCAACCGCGGCGGTTATTTTGCAGACACTCGCCGAAAAACTGCGCGCTGGCAATGGCGGGAAGTTTATTACGCCAAACCGTTCGATTTTTATGGCTCTCATTCCGTTAAAACAGGTTTTGAACTTTTCAATTCGCGCGTTAGCGGAACTCTGAATTACAGCTCGATATTTATTCGCAGGTTCAATGACACGCTTGCACAACGGATCGATTTCGAACGCGGCTCGCCCCTCGGATATTCGTACAAGGAAATGGCAGCTTTTGTGCAGGACCGCTGGACGATAAATCCGCAGATCATTCTCGACCTTGGCATTCGGCTTGATAACGACGGCGTCACCGGGCGGAACAATTTTTCACCTCGTTTTTCCTTTCTGTATTCTCCTGCAAAAAACGGACGAACCGTAATTCGCGGCGGCATCGGTATTTTCTACGACCGGTCATCGGTCATCGGCGGCACGACCCAAAACGAAGTCACGGAAGAAGTGTTCACTGTCTCGCCGAATTTTTTCCAGATCCCGGTCCGAATTGTGACCGATTACGACTTGAACGGAGCCGCGATTGCCGGCCCGCGGCGGTTTGCACCACAGATAGCCGGTCGGATGCTTACGCCGCAAAGCGTACGCTGGAGCATTCAGCTCGATCAGGGAATTACGCGCGAATTGACGGTACGTTTCGGTTATCTGAAGCGAATTGTAAGAAACGATCTTTTGTTCGAATCATCGATTATCGATGCGACCAGAGGAGCATTACTGCTCAACAGCGGCGGACGTTCGCGTTACGACGAGTTCCAGATCGTTATGACCTACAATAAACCGTCCCTGGGTCAATGGAACGCGTCCTATGTCTTTTCGCGGGCACGCGGCGATTTGAACACGATCGACCGAATTTACGGCGATACGCCTTCTTTTGCAATAAGGCCGAACGAATACGGCCCCTTGCCGTTCGACGCGCGGCACCGCTTTTTGGTTTACGGACAATTGGAATTCCCGCACGACATCCGCGTTGCTCCGCTGTTGGAGCTGCGTTCGGGTTTCCCGTTCTCCAAGTTTAACGAACGTTTAGATTTCATCGGCGGGCGGAATTCGGCCGGGCGGTTCCCCTCGTACTTGTCGGTGGATTTGCAGGTTACAAAAGGATTTAAGCTGCCTTTCCTGGACAATAAAAAAGCCCGAATCGGTGTCGCATTTTTTAATCTGACGAATCATTTCAACCCGCGCGACGTGCAGGGGAATCTAGGCAGTCCGAATTTCGGGCAGTTTTATAACAGTCTCGGTTTTTCGGTCAAGGCGAAATTCGATATTGAGTTTTAATCGAAACCTCGTCCGGGAAAATGCGTTTCAGCCGAATTATTAATCTTGCGTTTATTTTCAATGGCATAGGATAATTACGAGATAGAATTGCGAATAAGTCCAAAGATAAGGTGTGGTTTCCAACCCGCCCACAAGGAGAG
>JABFSB010000532.1 GCA_013140875.1 Acidobacteriota bacterium | reverse complement strand
GGGAACTTGGTGTTTGGCTTTGCCGTCGTCGCCCGCTCGCTCACGGCGTACGCCGGCTTTGAGATTCTGGTAGTTTCGTTTTCGGCAATTTTAGCCAGTATCGTTGTATTTTTTTCGTCCCGTTGGATGCTGCGCCGGAGGAGTGCTCGGGCGTGAGGGTTGGGCACCAGTTATTAAAGAGCCTTTGTGTTCTTTGTGTCTTCCCTTTGTGATCTTTGTGTTAAAAAAGGCTTAGACACAAAGCCCGCAAAGGGAAGACACAGAGAACGCAAAGAAAACTACTAATTTCGAACTTATTCACTATTAGCTGTGAAAGTACGTTGATAATCTCCTCTATCAAAACATTGGCTCTCGAATCGCTTATAGCCTGGCTGGTACAGGCGGCTCTTGGGTGCTTTACTGTCACCGTGGTGTTCGGCTCAACCGTGTTCTGCTTCGATCAGGTTTCGCCCGAAAATGACGAGAACACGCTTATCATAGAATCATCTCCGGACATGGAGATCGTCTCTTTCTCGAAAAAGGTCATCGTTAGAAAGGAAGCCAAAGGCGTGCTGGTCTTTGGCTCCGACGTCGTAATAGAAGGGCAGGTTTCCGGTGATGTTGCGGCCATCGGAGGTTCGATCATTCAGCGAGAAGGTTCCTCTATCGGCGGTGACGTTATCGTTTTCGGCGGCAAATACATGCCGGATTCCGTTGAGCCGCAGCGGGGCGAGAATAAACAGACGATCATCTATGCCGCGTATGAACAAGAGTTAAAGGAGCTGGCCCAGAATCCGCTCCAGATATTCTCCCCGACGTTCACTGTGTCGTTCGTCGCTTTGCGGATCGTATCTTTATTGTTCTGGTTCCTTATGTCGCTGGGGTTTACGACGATCGCTCCCGGAGCAGTCGGGAGAGCGGTGTCGCGGCTGAATCTATCCTCGGCCAAGGTGATCGCGATCGGCTTTTTCAGTTTTATCGGAGTAAATATTCTGCTGTTTGCCGCGTTGAACTCCCTCCCGAATTATATCAATGCGGTTTTGGTCGGGATGGCACTTTTGACGCTTTCTCTGGCGTACGTTTTTGGCCGGGTCGCGTTGCACGTAATGTTCGGAAAGTTGATCCAGAAATATCTGCTTTCGGACCGCAACCGGTCGGAGTCCTTTTCGATCCTTTTAGGAGCGCTGGCGTGGACGGTACTTTTGTCCATTCCATACGTCTGGACCTTCGCTCTTTTAGCGCTGTTTTCGGCCGGTATCGGACTGGTCCTTACGGCCCGTTCAAACACGGCCTGGAGTGGCCGCTAAATCCTTTTATTCCTTTCTTCACAAATCTTTACATTTAAAATCGAACTTAGAGTATAGAATCTACGTCTTAGATTCTTGATGGCAATTTTTCGTCCATCGGAACATATAAATACAGCGGTTTCATTCACCTTTATCAAAACAGATATGCGGAAGTCAGTTCAATTTTTAAGCAGCTTCGTTTTTATTATTTCGGTCGCCGTTTTTGCGTTCGGGCAGGCCCCGACCGGCGTTGTTAAGAACACGATCTTATCCGGCGATGTGGTTTCGGTCGACGCGGCCAGGATCGTTCTCAAAACAAAGGACGGCGCTGTGGCGGTTACGCTTTCGGACAAAACGGAATATAAAAGAGTTCCGCCGGAGAATCCGGTATTGAAAGCAGCCGTCGCGGCGACGTTGTCTGATATTGGCGAGGGCGACAAGCTGTTGGTCAGCGGAATGATCTCGGAAGACAAAAAGACCCTGCCTGCAAAATCGGTTTATCTGATGACGAAAGCCGACATCGCACAGCGCCCCGCCAAGGACTTGGAACGCTGGAATACGCGAGGCGTTTCCGGAAAGATCAAAACGCTTAACGCGGATACCAAGCAGATTACTATCGAGGTCAGCGGATTGATGGGCAGCAGGACGGTAACGCTCACGCCGAAATCCAATGCGACCTTTAAGCGGTATGCTCCGAACTCGGTGAAATATAGCGAGGCGGTTGCCGGCTCTTTCGGTGAGATCGGCGTCGGCGATGTCTTGCGGGCGGTCGGCGACAAAAGCGCGGACGGTGCAAGCTTTGCCGCCGAAGAAATATTGACCGGCGGTTTTCAGACCAACGCCGGAACGATCAAGTCCGTCGACGTAGCGAAGAACGAAGTCGTGATGACCGAGATGCAGTCGAAAAAAGACGTTACCGTTTCGCTCGGTCAGGCGTCCCTGCTTAAGAAATTTCCCGAACAGATGGCCCAGATACTGGCAATGCGACAGGCCGGCGGAGGAATGGCCGGTCCGGGTGGGCAAGCAGGACAGGGCGGACAAATGATGCGCACCGGTGGGCAGGGAGCGCAGGGAACCCCGGGGGCGGCTGGTCCCGGTGGTCCGGGTGGCGGACCGAGAGGCGGAAGCATCGACGAAATGCTTGAGCGGTTTCCGAATATTACGGCCGCGGACCTGAAGGTCGGTGACATTATTGCAGTTTCAAGCAGCAAGACCGGTGCCCTTGACCGGATAACCGCGATCAAGCTTCTGGCCGGAGTCGAGCCATTCCTGCGGGCGGCGCAGGCCTCGAGCGGCGGACAGCGACAGGGTTCGCAGAGCCTCAATATTCCGGGCCTCGACGGCTTTGACATGAACTAAAATTTTTACCACTTGTCTGACCGCCTGTTGGGACGGGCGTATTTTTAATAGTTCCTGCTTTATTTATTACTCTCTTTCGAAGGTTATATTTGTGATGAAATTATCAAAACTTTTTGTGCTGAGCGGAATGATCGCATTGATCCTGAACATTTCCGCGTTTGCTCAGCAGAACGGCAGTTTGGGCGGCCAGGTTGTGGATTCGCTCGGGGCCATCGTGGTTGGAGCCTCGGTAACGATCGTATCGTCGACCGGGGCCGAGAAAACAGCGGTGACTAACGCCAAGGGCGAATACACGGTTAACGGTCTTGCGGCGGGTAAATATACGGTCAAGGTTTCGGCGCCTAAGTTCGAGCTTTATGAAAATACCGAGGTTGATGTAGAAGCGGGCAAAAAAGCCGAGCTGATCGTGACCATGATCGTCGGCGGTGTGCAAGAGCAGGTCGACATAAACAGCGACCAGGGCGTTTCAACCGATCCGGCCAATAACGCCGGAGCTACGGTCTTGAAAGAGAAAGAGCTTGAGGCATTGCCGGATGATCCGGACGAGCTTGAAGCAGCACTTCAGGCACTTGCAGGGCCTGCCGCAGGTCCGAACGGCGGTCAGATCTATATCGACGGTTTCACCGGTGGCCGCCTTCCACCTAAAGAAGCGATCCGCGAGATCCGCATTAACAGCAATCCGTTTTCCGCCGAATACGACCGCCTCGGTTTTGGCCGAATCGAAATCCTTACGAAGCCGGGAGCCGACAAGTTTAGAGGAAGCGCGTTTTTCAACTTTAATGACGAGGGTCTGAATTCGCGCAATCCGTTTGCGTTGAATCGTGCTCCTAGCCAGCGTCGTTCATACGGCGGCAATTTTTCAGGACCGGTAAAAAAAGGGAAGTCGTCGTTTTTCGTCGATATCAGCAATCGTGAAGAAGACAACAATTCGGTCTTGAATGCCATTGTCCTGGACTCGGCGCTTAATCCCGCTCCTTTTCAGCAAGAGTTCACTTTGCCGACCCGACGTTTCTCGATCAGCCCTCGTTTCGATTACGCGATCAACGACAAGAACACGCTGGTCGCGCGTTACAGCTTTGATAAGGCCACGTTGGATAACCAGGGCATTGGGGGCATATCGCTTCCTACGCGGGCCTATGAAGGCGCGAATAGCAGCCACGAATTGCGTCTGACGGAAACGATGATAATCAATCCCACGACGATCAACGAAACGCGGTTCGAATATGAAATAGAAGATCGTGAGCAGACGGGTGATAACTCGATACCGACGATAAATGTTTCCGAGGCGTTCACGGGCGGCGGTTCGCAGATCGGCCTGAACTTCAATAAGACCAAGACCTTCGAGCTGCAGAATTTTACTACGACTTCGCTCGGAGCGAATTCGCAGCATGCGGTAAAGTTCGGCGGACGCATACGGAACATAAAGATAACCGACCGGTCGGAAAGCAATTACGGCGGGACTTTTTCGTTTCCCGGTGCCCCGGAGATCCGCACACCGGCGGGATGTGTTCTGCCGGTTAGTCAGAATGACCCTCCCTGTACCATTGTTCCAGCCCTGTCGCCGCTTGAGCAGTATCGCGGGCGCATCCTGGGTAATACGAACTCGCGATATTTTCCGACGCAGTTTTCGATCACTACGGGCACTCCCGAACAGGACGTTTCGCGAACGGATTACAGCCTCTTCCTTACGGACGATTGGCGTATTAATCCGGGCCTTACTCTAAGCTTTGGCCTTCGCTACGAGAATCAAACGAACATCAGCGATAACACTAATTTTGCACCGCGATTTTCATTTGCATGGTCGCCGGGTGCAGGTGGTGCGCGGGCTCCGAAGACCGTGTTTCGCGGCGGCTTTGGATTGTTTTATGACCGGTTTAGTGAAAACCTGACGCTTTCGGCTTTGCGGTTCAACGGCACGTCGCAGCTTAATCTTCTGGTAAGCGCGAACGATCCCGATGCTGTCCGTCGCGCGGCGGCGATCTCTCTGCTCCAGCAGCCGGTGTTTACATTGACGGGCGTAACAAACGTTCCGACGGCGGCCCAGATTATTGCGGCACTGCCCCAGTCGAATACGATCAGGCAGGTTGCCGACGGTTTAAGCTCGCCGCTAATGATGCAGGGAGCCTTCTCGTTCGA
This sequence comes from Acidobacteriota bacterium, assembly GCA_013140875.1. GTDB lineage: Bacteria > Acidobacteriota > Blastocatellia > Pyrinomonadales > Pyrinomonadaceae > OLB17. The sequence goes on along the minus strand of JABFSB010000532.1, from coordinate 1,142 downwards.
ACGACAGCTTCCGTGGAAGACAACGATGGGAGCGACGTTCGTAACCTCTAAAACTTATAATGTTCTGAGATCGCGTAACATCAACGCTCCAATCTGCCCGGCGCAGACTGGCTGCAGCGGCGCTCCCCGCCCGCAGCCGACGCTTGGAAATATATATGAGTACGAGTCGACCGGAAAGCTCGACCAGAACCGCTTGAGCGTCAACGTCCGGAATATATATAACCGTAATTTTACCTTTTTTGCCAATTACAGCTACGGTTTCTCGAATAGCGACACCGACGGAGCGGGAAGTTTCCCGGCCTACTCTTACGACCTGACCGACGAATTCGGCAGATCTTCACTGGATATTCGGCACAGCTTCGTGATCGGCGGCAATTTCAACGTGCCGTGGGGCATTTCGTTGAGCCCGTTCATAATCGCGAATAGCGGCAGACCGTTCAATATCACCACTGGGCTCGACGACAACGGCGACCTCCTTTTTACTGAGCGGCCGACGTTTTCGCGGCTTGCCTCACGATGCTTAGAACTTCGTTTGACGACGAGTTACTGCGATGTTGCCGGAGAAGACCCAAATGCGATCATTCCGCGAAATTACGCGAACGGACCGAAGTCCTTCACGGTCAATTTGCGGGTGGGCAAGACCTTTGGTTTTGGCAAATCGCCCCAGAAAGCGGTCGCCGCAAATAGCGGCGGTCAAGGCGGCGAAGGCCAACGCGGTGGCGGCGGTGGATTCGGCGGTCCGGGCGGCGGTGGCCCCGGCGGTGGCGGCGGACGTATGATGATGGGCGGCGGCGGTTTTGGCGGAGGTGACGCCCGGAAGCCTTACAACCTGAACTTGAGTATCAACTTTCAGAATTTGTTCAACAATGTGAATTTCGGTACTCCGGTCGGCAATCTTGCGTCGGGCCGCTTTGGCCAGTTCACATCGACGTCAAGCGGATTCTTTGGCGGATTTGGCGGCGGTGGAGGCGGCGGCGGCGGATCGACCGCGAACCGACGCATCGACCTACAGGCCAGATTCAGTTGGTAAGTTCGGCGTCATGAAGTAACATTCAAGGAAGCTTCGAGCGTTTTGGTCTCGGAGCTTCCTTTTGCTTTTTTAATGTTAGGCTGCCTGAATTGAATTGCCTCCCCGATCTCTG
>JABFSB010000508.1 GCA_013140875.1 Acidobacteriota bacterium | reverse complement strand
ATCCACGTAGTATTCCGAGAGATAACCGTGCCGCAAATTGATGCCGCGCTCATAATAAGTGTCGTCCGTCGTCATATCGTTCGTGCCGATGACATCGTAGATGCTTGAACCGGGACGGCGTACGGTCGCCACAACGTAGTCGCCGATTTTGACTTGGTGGACGTTCGGGCCGACTGCTTCGACAACGCCGAAACCTTCATGGCCGATGACGAGAAAATCGTCGCCCGCGGGGGCGGCGCCATACTCGGCGTTGTTTATTTCCTTATCGGTTCCATCGACTCCAACGCGAAGAACTTTGACCAACACGCCGCGGCCGTTTGCGATATCGGTGACGGACGGTTTGGGCATTTCGACCAGATGAACTGAGTTCGGTACTCCGGGTTTTACGGCTACTGCTTTCATAATTTGTTTCTGCACCGCCTTCGAGGCAGTGTGCGGTTTCCTGCGTTTGTTCCAATTCATGCCGCAACGGGCTGAAGCCATCGCGGGGTAATGCCAAGCTGTTTTATCGCGCCCAAAACTCGTTCGGGCTCGCCGAGATCGCTCCAGCCGACATCGCCGACGCGCAGTACCCGAAGCATTTCGGAAGACCGTTCAAGCACCTCGGTCGAGAAGTTGGTTTCGTTTATCCACGAATAGACCGACCGGATGACGGCACCCTCGGACACCTTGCCGAGTTCCGATGCACCCGCCGAAAACATTCGATACATCAAGGGCAATGCTTCTTCGACCATCTTCAGGAAAGCCGACGTCTTGCCTACCATGACGAAGCTGTTCCACAGACAGCCTTCGGCCCTGAGCTTTTGGGCGGTGCGGCTGTCCGGCTTTTCCCAGAAGCGGTCGACGCGGTTGACCGATCCGGGAACGCCGCTGAAGAACGAGTCGTGAGGCTGTATCCAGCCGTAAGAGGTTTCGGCTTTATCGGCTTCGATACCGAGCAGCACTACGGTTTCCGGCTCACGTTCGGCGGCACGATACGCGGCATCGACCGCCGCAATAAATTTTTCGTCGTTCGAGAAATAATGATCCGACGGAAAAAATGCGATTGTCGGATCGGACATGTCTTTGGCAACGCGAAGAAGACTGTAGATGATCGCCGGTGCCGTGCCGCGAGCTTCGGGCTGGACCACCATCTGATTTTTACCGACGCCGGCCAACTGCCGCTGAAAATAGCGTTCATGCTTTTGCGTCAGGCTGAAATACGTATTCTCTCGCGAGACGCTCATCGCAACGCGAGAACGCGTTATGTCCAACAGGGTTTCACCGCCGACTATCGGGCAGAATTGTTTCGGCCGATCGTCACCAGTGATCCTTTGCGTAAGACTGCGGAGCCTGGAACCTTCACCGCCGGCAAGGATCACCGCCGCACGGTTCAGGTCGTTTGCACTAGAGCCGAGAAAAGCAGGGAATTCTTTTGTTGAAAAGTCGATCATAAAGTTTCCTCAAATGGCAGATCTTTCAACCACTTAAATCATTTGTTCAGGATGCTTTATTCCCGATCTTCAATCCCTTTTGTTGAAGCAATTTCGCGACTAGGCCGGTCCATCCGGTTTGATGGCTCGCACCAACGCCTGAGCCGTCGTCGCCGTGGAAATACTCGTAGAACAAAATGTTATCGCGAAAATTCGGATCGTTCTGCAGCTTGTCGCTTTGACCGAACACGGCTCTTTCGCCGTCGCCGTTACGTACGAAGATGTGAGTGAGCCTACGAGAAAGTTCCTGCGAAACGTCCCACAGGTTCATCATGTTCCCGGAGCCGGTAGGACATTCGACCTTGAGATCGTCACCGAAATAATGATGAAAACGTTGAAGCGATTCGATCAGCAGATAGTTGACGGGGAACCAGACCGGCCCACGCCAGTTCGAATTGCCGCCGAAGAGGCCTGATGACGATTCAGCCGGTTCGTAATCGACGCGGTGCTCGTCTCCGTTAACATCGAGGACGTAAGGATTGTCTTTGTGATAACGCGAAACGGCCCTGATGCCGTAAGGCGAGAGAAATTCGTTTTCGTCGAGCATCACTTTCAGCACGCTTTCGAGCCGTTCGCGATAAGCAACGGCAAGCAGCCTTCTTTCGCCCATTCCCGGCGTGCGCATGCACGCAACGTTCGAAGTAAGATCGGAACGGTTTTCGATAAACCATTGCAGTCGGCGTTTGAAGTTCGGCAGTCGATCAAGGACCTCCGGTTCGATCGTGCCGACGGCGAACAACGGTATCAGCCCGACCATCGAGCGGACCTTTAGCGGCGAACTGCCGTTTTCGTGAATGTGGAGAACGTCGTAATAAAAACCGTCCTCATCATTCCACAATGAAATACCATCGTTTCCGATGTTGTTCATCGCGTTCGAAATGAAAAGGAAGTGTTCCCAGAATTTGCTTGCGACATCTTCGTAGGTGTCATCCTCGGCGGCGAGTTCAAGCGCGATCGAAAGCATGTTCAGGCAATACATTGCCATCCAGCTTGTGCCGTCGGATTGGGCGAGTTTTCCGCCGGTGGGCAGCGGCCGAGAGCGGTCGAAAACCCCGATGTTATCAAGACCGAGAAAGCCGCCTTCGAAAACGTTCATGCCTTCCGAGTCTTTCCGGTTCACCCACCAGGTGAAATTTAGCATCAGCTTTTGGAAAACACGGGCGAGAAATTTGCGGTCGCCGACACCGCCGCGATTTTTCTTTTCAATCTGATAGACGCGCATCGCCGCCCACGCATGTACCGGCGGATTCACATCGCCGTACGCCCACTCGTACGCCGGGATCTGGCCGTTCGGATGCATGTACCATTCGCGAAGCATCAGCAACAACTGCTCTTTCGCAAATTCGGGATCGATCAGCGCCAGCGGGATGCAATGAAATGCAAGGTCCCAGGCGGCATACCACGGATATTCCCATTTATCCGGCATCGAAATAATGTCCGCGTTATGCAAATGATGCCAGTCGCTGTTGCGGCCGCTTTTGCGCGGTTCGGGCGGTTGAGGCAGAGCATCGTCACCGCGGAGCCAGTCTTTCACCACGTAGTGATAAAACTGCTTCGACCACAGCATTCCGGCAAAGGCCTGACGCTGCACGAGCTTTTCGTCATCGGAAAGAGCGTCGGGAATAATCGAAGAGTAGAACTCATCGGCTTCCGTTTTGCGTGCCGAGAAAATGTCGTCGAAATCCGTGAAAGGATCTGCTTTTTTGAGGAACAGATTTTTGTCCGTCAATCGAAGCCGGATCGTTTTTTGCGAACCAGCCTCGATCGAGAGCTTAAAATCGGCCGCGGCCTTCGTTCCGCTTTGTTCCGGGTTTACCGCGTCGGAGCGGCCCTGGATCAAATAGTCATTGATGCCGTCCTTAACAAACCGGGAGGCGTTTTCACTATCAAACAATTTTTCTTCGTTTGTTTCGTTTTCGGTGAAAAGCAAATCGGCATCGCCGTCGACGTGCAGCCATCGTTTGCCGTACGGAGGACAGGCCATCTCTATCAAGCCGGAACGAGTGCCTTTCATCAAGCAGTCGGCGTCTTCACCGTTCCATCGCCAGGTATTACGAAACCAGATCGTCGGCAGGACGTTGATCTCGGCAGCCTCGTCACCGCGATTTGCTATGGTTATTTTGATGAGAATGTCCTCGACATCCGCTTTGGCGTATTCGACAAAAACATCGAAGTAATGATCGTCGTCAAAAACGCCGGTGTCGAGCAGTTCGAATTCGCGTTCGGTCTTGGGCCGGGTGCGGTTTTCATCCAATACTTGCGAATAGGGAAATTCCGACTGCGGATATTTGTACAGATACTTCATGTACGAATGCGTCGGCGTGGAATCAAGATAATAATAAAGCTCCTTCACGTCCTCGCCGTGGTTGCCTTCGCCGCCGGTCAGGCCGAACAGGCGTTCCTTCAATATCGGATCTTTGCCGTTCCACAACGCAACCGAAAAACAGATCTTTTGATGCCGGTCCGAGATGCCGGCGATACCGTCTTCATTCCAACGATATGCGCGGGCACGGGCATGATCGTGCGGAAAAAAATCCCACGCCGATCCATCGGGCGAATAATCTTCACGCACGGTTCCCCAAGCGCGTTCGCTTAAATAAGGGCCCCAGCGTTTCCAGTGCTTGGTACGTTCGTTCGATTCATTCAGTCGCTGTTGTTCTGTATTCATGATTCCCTCTGCCACCGAAATCCCCGTGACGCGTCCGCTTATTCCAAGCCGGCCGCCCTATCGCTTTGCCCGATCAACCGCACCGCGTGTCCGTCGGGATCGCGGATCAGCGTTCCTTCTTTGATCCCAAGTTTTGGATCGGCGACACCGACGATCCCCTCGGAAACAAAGAGCGGTTTGTAAGATGAAAGGGCCGACGAGATGTCCGGTGCTGCAAATGTCGTCTGCCAGTGCCAAAGATCGTTCGACCTGGAATCGGCCGGAAATGGCCGTCCGTCGGCCGGAGCTTTGTATTCGAGGAACTCGACCGCGATCCCCGGTTGGCTGGTTTTGAGGCCGGTGATATGCAGCCGTGCTCCCTTGACGTTGTTAAGATGCTCTTGCTCAGGGCCATAATTATCGCTGGTGCCGGCAACGGTCAGACCGAGAAAGTCCCGGTAGAATTCAAGGCTTTTGGCGGTGTCGCCAACAACAATGGCCGTGTGGTCTATGCCGAGAAAAAGCCGTCCGTTCTTATTCGGTTGATGCCATTTCGATAGTCCTTTGTCGGGCGGAAACGAAAGTATCTCGAGCACATGGTCGTCAACGTCCTTAAAGTAAAACGCGCTGATTCCGGCGGCCGCGGTGATGTATGACGGTAGCGTTTGCGGACCGGTCGAAGCGTGGCGTACCTTGTTTGCCCGAAGGTGCGCGTATGCCTTGTCCATATCCGACACGATTATTGCGATGTGCTGGAACCAGCGATCGTTGCTGCGCGAATCGACGGGTATCGGACGACCGCGGGGTGTGAGATATTCGGTCAATTCGAGAGTCTCGTCGCCGAGTTTCAATCGCACGACGCGAACCCGGGCACCAAAAACGCCGGACAGATTTTCGATATCTCCGCCCCAGGTTTCGACATCAGACACTTTCTGGAAGGGAAGCACGTGCGTATAGAAATCGAGTGACTTGTCCATGTCCGAAACGGTAAAGCCGACCGATTCGACGCGCGATACCGCCTGCCCATGCGCCGTCGAGAGAAAGGCAAGGAGCAAGGCGACCGCGATGATCACCCATCCGATCGGGGTTTCACTATAGTGTTTCGTTTGTGTTCGATTCATAGCTCTTTCTGTAACCGATTCGCGTCGTTCAAGTTGTTTCGACCATCGGCGCGCAACACGGATGCTTATTTTCCTGTAAGCAGGTGCGCTCCTACACGGAGAGCATTTGCCATGATCGTCAATGCTGGATTCACCGCCGAGCTGGACGGGAAGAAACTGCCGTCGACGACGTAAAGATTGTCCAGATCGTGAGCTTTGCAGTTGCGGTCGAGGACGGAAGTTTTCGGGTCGTCGCCGAACCTGAGCGTGCCGTTCTGGTGCGCTACGCCCGCGAGCGGAATCTGTTCGGCAAGGTAGAGGTTTCGGGCGAAGAGCCCTTGATGACATTCGCCGCCGTGAATATCGCATTTGCGCTGATTGTTCATCAGCGACTTGAGCTTGTCCTGAAGCTGCTTGTGCGCTTCCAGATTGTTTGGCGTGTAGGACAACACGATGTTTCCCGCCTTGTCGAGGGTTACACGATTCTCGGGCCGAGGCAGATCTTCGGTCGTCAGCCAGAAATCCAGCGAGTGTTTCGCCATCAGATCGAGCGTAAAACCGGGAGCGATCGCCGGTGCACCGGCCGAAAGCGTTACGCCGTCGAGCTTGCCGACAAAAGAAATATGGCCCATCGGATATGGAAATTCATCAGTGCCGAAATAGAAATCGTTCACGCCGAGAGTCTTTTGAAAAACCGTCGGATTTGGACACTTGGAA
>JABFSB010000560.1 GCA_013140875.1 Acidobacteriota bacterium | reverse complement strand
GATAGCTCTGAAGCGGATAAAGACGCCAATAAAGCGTTGCCGTTAGACAAGAGAATCAAGCGGGCTTTCGGCGAGGTTGTTGATGAAAAAATGAAAAGGATTGGACTAAAGGTTTAACGACGGGTAATGATTTTGGTCGATACGAGTGCCTTCATTGCGATCTGCGATAAGGCCGAAGGAAATAATCACCGCCGCTGTGTCGAGGCCCTGTACGACTTCAAACAGCGAAACGAAAGTTTGGCAACCACTATTCCTTGCCTGACCGAGGCGATGTATTTCCTCCACAAGACTTTTGGCTGGACCGGACAGGAAAAATTGTGGCGTTTGCTCGAAAAGAATGCGTTTGAGGTACATCATCCGAATATCGATGAAAGGGTACGGATGCATCAGCTGATGAGCAAATATAAGGACACTCCGATGGATTTTGCCGATGCCTCATTGGTCGCGGCAGCCGAAACGCTTAAAACAAGCAATATCTTTACATTGGATTCTGATTTCAACATTTATCGCACGATTGGTAAGAAAAGCTTCGAAATTATTCCATGAGCATTAAAAAAGTTACCCAGCATCCTTCGCAGAACGAGGGCCTCATATTTGAGCGGTCGCAGACCGGGCGTGTCGGTTATCGACTGCCGAAATTGGATATCGACGAAACGCCGTTGGACGAGATCATTCCGGCCGAACTTCGTCGCTCAGATGATCTTGACGGTGTGCCTGAGGTTTCCGAGGTCGACGTTATCCGTCATTTCACCCGAATATCGACGTGGAATTATTCGATCGATCTCGGCATGTATCCGCTCGGGTCGTGCACGATGAAATACAATTCGCGTCTGAACGAAAAGGTGGCGAGAATCGCGGGATTCGCAAATTTGCATCCGCTTGCTCCCGAAGCAGAATCGCAGGGAGCACTTGAACTCATTTATAAATTGCAGCAGGATCTGGCCGAGATAACCGGCCTTCCGGGCGTTTCGCTTCAACCCGCGGCAGGTGCCCAGGGCGAGATGACCGGCGTGATGCTGATCCGTGCATTTCTTGACAAGCGCGATGGCGATGCCTCGAAGGAACGCCGCGTGATGCTGATCCCGGATTCGGCCCACGGCACGAATCCCGCATCGGCGGCGCTCGCCGGATTTTCGGTCAAAACGATCCGCTCGACCGCCGAAGGCCTTACGGACATGGAGCATCTAAAACAGCTCTGCGATGAAGGCGGTGTTGCCGGCTTGATGCTGACGAATCCGAATACGGTCGGCATTTTCGAAACCAATATTAAGGAGATCTGCGCGACCATCCATGCGGCGGGCGGATTGGTTTACATGGACGGAGCCAACATGAATGCTCTGGTCGGCGTGGCCCGGCCAGGCGACATGGGCGTCGATGTTATTCACCTGAACTTGCACAAGACATTCTCGACACCGCACGGCGGCGGCGGCCCCGGCTGCGGTCCCTGCTGCTGCACGGCCGAACTTGCCGAGTTCCTGCCGGTCCCGAGAGTGAAGGCAGAAACGCGACCGGTAGGGAATGTGGCCGATAGCACCGAGACCTTTTACCGCTTGGATTACAACGCCCCAAACTCGATCGGCCGCGTCAAGGCGTTCTTTGGTAACTTCGGAATGATGATCCGTGCTCTTTCATACATTTACACCCACGGGGCCGAGGGCCTTAGAGAAGCTACCGAAGCCGCTGTACTCAACGCCCGATACCTTTCGCACCGACTCGAAGGCGACTTCGAAAAACCTTACGCCGCCGACCCTATGCATGAAGTGGTTTTTTCGCACAAACTACAGTCTAAAAAAGGTATCCACACTCTTGATATCGCAAAACGGCTTATCGATTACGGCTTTCACCCTATGACCGTTTACTTCCCTCTGGTGGTCGAAGGAGCAATGCTGATCGAACCTACCGAGTCGGTCGGCCGCCAGGACCTCGATGCTTTTGTCGAGGCGATGAAAGATATCAACCGAGAGATCGACGAAAATCCCGATCTCGTCCACAACGCCCCGCACTCGACCCGCATCGGCCGACTTGACGAAGCGGCGGCGGCAAGAAAACCGGTGCTGCGGTGGAAAGCGGATATGGAAACGTTGACGAAAACAGCGTAGGATTGCGATCTATGGAAAAAGTTATCAATCTGCATATCGAAAAACTTCCCGAAGGCTTTTACCTTGCAACCTCGGATGATCTGCAGGGATTGGTCGCGCAAGGCCGCACAGTTTCCGAAACGATAGATATCGCGCGCGATGTAGCGAAGAAGCTGATCGAAGCTCAGGAAAGTCAGATTAATGACCTGCCTTCTACTACTGAGACTTTTAATTATCCCTTGGTGATAGGGGTATAGAAATGGGTAGGCTGTCCGGTTTTCGTTACCGCGAAATTGTAAATATTCTAAAAAAGTTAGGTTTTGAATTTTACCGTCAGGCCGCCGGAAGCCACGAGATCTGGTGGAACGCCAAACCAAAAGATATACGACTATTCCGAACCACTCCGGTTCGCTGCCGGAGGGAACGTTACGGGCAATTCTCAAGCAATCCGGAATCGAGCCGGAGGATTTTCTAAAGAGCAAATAAGGGTTGAACCAACGTCTATCGATGATTAGGGTCGAAAATCTTTCAAAAAAATTCGGCGAGGTCACGGCCGTTGACAACGTTTCATTTGAGGTCGCGGCGGGCGAGATCTTTGCTTTTCTTGGGCCGAATGGTGCCGGCAAAACGACGACCATCAAGATGTTGACGACGCTGCTCAAACCAACGAGCGGTAAGATTGAGATCGACGGCCTCGACCCGGCCAAACAATCTAACGAAGTCCGCAAGCGGTTCGGCATTGTTTTTCAGGACCCGAGCCTCGACCAGGAACTGACCGCCGAGGAGAACATGGACCTGCATGGCGTGCTTTACAGCGTACCGCGAAAGCTTCGCCATGAGCGTACCGAAATGCTGCTAACGCTTTTCGAACTGTGGGACAGGCGAAAAAGCTATGTGAAAGAATTTTCCGGCGGCATGAAGCGGCGGCTTGAGATTGCCCGCGGTTTTCTTCACACGCCGAAGATTCTTTTTCTTGACGAGCCGACGCTTGGGCTTGATCCGCAAAGCCGTAATCAGCTTTGGACGCACGTCAAAAATCTCAACCAAAGCGAGGGCGTAACCGTTTTTCTCACAACGCATTACATGGACGAAGCCGAGCGGGTTGCCGAACGGATCGCGGTTATCGATCATGGCAAAATAATCGCGCAGGGCTCGCCGGACGAACTAAAACGGCAGACCGATACCGATTCGCTTGAAGCGGCATTCCTGCGGTTGACCGGCTCGACCATACGCGACGAAAAGGCCGGCGCGGCGGACCAGATGCGGGAGATGGCAAGGATGTGGAGAAAATAAGTTGAACGCTATCTATATACTTTGGCTTAGAGAGTTAAAACGGTACACGCGCTCGCGGTCGATGATCGTAGCGTCGCTGGGTCAGCCGCTTTTGTATCTGCTCGTACTCGGTTTCGGGCTTGGACCGGTATTTCAAAAGGCTGGTAACGGCAGTTATCTTCAGTTCGTCGCGCCCGGCGTGATCGGTATGTCGGTGCTTTTTACGTCGGTTTTTTCCGGGATCGGGTTGCTTTGGGATCGTCAATTCGGCTTTCTCAAGGAAACGCTTGTCGCCCCAGTACCGCGTGCCACCGTAATGATCGGCAAAACGCTGGGCGGTGCCACGGTCGCGACGATTCAGGGCCTGCTCGTTCTGGCCATCTGTTTGATCGCCGGATTTCGTCCCGTAAACTGGCTCACATTGCCGCTCGCCCTGGTTTTCATGATAATGACGGCGATCGTTTTTGCCGGGCTAGGTGTCGCCATCGGGTCGAAGCTGCAGGATATTCAGGGTATGCAGCTCATAATGAATTTTGTCGTCCTGCCTATCTATTTTCTCTCCGGCGCTTTGTTTCCGCTTACCGATTTGCCGACAGTGCTGAATTTTCTCACGCGTATCGACCCGCTCTCGTACGGCGTCGACGGTCTGCGAAATATTATGATCGGTACAAGTCAGTTCCCCCCGGAGCTAAGCCTGGCCGTGCTTGCCGTGGCAGCATTGATCTTCATCGCTCTGGGCAGCTATTCGTTCTCGAAAATACAGATTTGATTCACCGGCTTCCGATGATCCTTGTGCAGAAGCCCGCACGTTAGTAAGGGCGAAACATCCAACGTTGAGCATTGCGCCTTAAAATGTTCGGGCTTTTGCATCGTTTCATACTTCTCATATTGCAATTAAACGATTTGCGGTTTGCTCCTTTGAGATTTAACGAATAACGACTACATTATCAGCACGCGATCGACGGGAAGAGGTTTCGAAAGACAAAAAGGAGTTTGGAATGATTAAGAAATTGCTAATTGCCGCATTGGCGATCATTGTCTTGTTAGTCGGTGTAATAGTTGTAACGGCGTTCATGTTGCCGACCGATTTTAAGGTCGAGCGTGAAACGACGATAAACAAACCGAAGGCCGACATCTACAATTATACGAAAATGCTCAAGAACCAGAACGAATGGGGGCCGTGGTTCAAAAAAGAGCCGACCATGAAGCAGGAGTTTCGCGGCACGGACGGCGAGGTCGGATTTGTATCCTATTGGAACGGGACAAATAAGGAAGTCGGCGAGGGCGAGCAGGAGATCAAAAAGCTGACGCCCAACGAACGCATCGATACCGAGCTTCGATTCAAACGTCCGTTCGAGTCTAAATCCGACGCCTATTTGACGCTCGAATCGGTCAGCGAAAATCAAACCAAGGTTAAATGGGGATTCACCGGTTCGATGCCGCGGCCGGCGAACCTGTTCATGCTGGTCATGGACATGGACAAGGAAGTCGGAAAGGATTTTGGCGACGGCCTGAACACGCTGAAACAGATTATGGAAAACAAATAATTTGACTCAATGCCCGGACCGTTCGTTCATAATATCGACCCGATTATCGTTTCGATACACGGCGTCCATTTGTGGTGGTATGGCCTTAGTTTTACGCTCGGCTTTATCAACGCTCATATTTTTCTTCGGCGAAACCGGAAGAGGGTCGGACTTTCGGTTTCGGCGGTATACGATCTTACAATTTTTCTCGGCCTCGGAATTCTCGTCGGTGGCCGAACGCTCGTTGTAGTCAATAACGAGTGGGAGTTTTACCGCGATCATCTGCTGCTCATACCCAGCATTTGGGTCGGCGGCTTCGCATCGCACGGATTGATCTTCGGCGGAGCAGCCGCCGTCGTCCTGTTTTGCTTTATTTATGATGCCAAGGTTCGCAGGATATTGGATGTACTGGCGATCTCGGCGGCCATAATTCTCGGCTTTGGACGGATCGGCAATTTCATCGACGGTCAAATATTCGGAAGCCTCACCGATATGTCGTGGGGCGTGCAGTTCCCAAATGTCGAAGGGTTTCGCCATCCCGTGGTTCTTTACGACGGTCTGAAAAACTTTCTTTTGGTTCCGCTGCTGTTGTGGATCAGAAGCCGCGGCGTTCCGCCGGGCCGCGTGGCGGCGATCTTTTGTATTCTTTATGCCGGCCTCCGAATCCCAATAGACCTCTTGCGAGAATACCCGACGACAATGTGGAACCTGCCGAACGGCCAGATGCTCAATATACTGATGTTGATCGTCGGCATTATTGCTCTGGCGACGAACATTTATCGTAATCGAAACCAAACACTGTCTACGGCAGAGCCGGCAATGATTAGCGAGAAACCGCTTCTAATGCGGAAGCTGGCGTTAGCTGCGATCTGTCTCGTGCCTCTTGTCATTCCCAGCGACGCAACGCGCGATATTCCGGCGACTTACGGCAAGCGGCATCCTGATCTTGAGCATTCGTGGATGTACCCGGACCTCTCTCAAGCACTGGCCGATGCCGAAAATGAAAAGGAAGGGCGAAAATAGACACCGGGATTGCGGCGTTAGTTTGCACGGTTGTTTCTTTTGGGTATATAATT
>JABFSB010000003.1 GCA_013140875.1 Acidobacteriota bacterium | reverse complement strand
CCGATAGTGCTCCATCTAAGAGTTCCCATATGACGATTCTAAACTCATTGGGCATTTCGCGGGAAACAAACGCTCGGCCCGGGCCGTCTAATGTGATAGAAACGAATTATGATGATGAATGTTATTGGATCGATCTTACTTTTTCTGGCCGCTGCCTGTTTTGGATGTTCGAACGCGGCGCCGACGGGCGGGATCGACAACACGGTTTTCGAAACGCAGGACAAGGCGAAGTTCAAGCTCGAAACAGTCGCGAGCGGCCTTGAAGTTCCTTGGGGTTTTGCGTGGCTTCCCAACGGCGAAATGCTTTTCACCGAGCGGCCGGGCCGTGTTCGCATTATTGAAAAAGGAAAACTGCGGGCCGAACCGGTTTTCACCGTACCCGACGTTGAGCCGTCGAGCGAAAGCGGGCTGATGGATATTTCTCTTCATCCTGATTTCGCAAAGAATTCGTTCGTCTACCTGGCATATGCCTATAACCAGGACGGCAAGCGTGTGAAAGTTATGCGTTACAAGTACGAGGGCGGAAAATTGACCGAGCCGAAAGCGGTGATCGAGAACATACCAAGTGCGCCGAACCACGCCGGAACGCGGGCGCGATTTGGCCCGGACGGAAAGCTCTATGTAACAACCGGCGACTCGACCGACTGGAATCTTGCGCAGGACAATAATTCGCTTGCGGGTAAGACGCTTCGCCTGAATGATGATGGAAGTGTGCCGAAAGATAATCCGTTTATTGGAAAAACGGGTTATCGGCCGGAGATCTGGACGACCGGACACCGAAACCCACAGGGCCTTGCGTGGCAGCCGGGCAGCGGGCTGATGTTTCAAACCGAACACGGCCCGAGCGGATTCGAAAACCGCGGCGGTGGTGCCGATGAAGTGAACATTGTCGAAGCAGGCAAAAACTATGGCTGGCCGACGATTTACGGGCCAAAGACGCAGGCCGGGCTAGAGCCGCCGCTTATCGAATATTCACCCGCCTGCGCACCGGCCAGCGGTGCGTTCTATAACGGAGATAAACTGCCCGCGTTCAAAGGCAATTTCTTTCTTGGCTGCCTGCGAGGCGCGCGTATCATACGAGTCGTCCTGGATGGACGAAAAGTCGTTCGGCAGGAAAATCTGCTTGAGGGAAATCTCGGCCGCATTCGCGAGATCGGGCAGGGACCGGATGGATTTGTTTATTTCTCCACGTCGAATCGCGACGGACGCGGTTCGCCTGCAAGCGATGACGACCGAATCATGAGGATCGTTCCCGCGAACTGATCATTTCCTCTTCCAGATGCTTCGTCGTGTGTTCGGTTACGGATGACGCGAAACTTTGGGCTGAGGGCTGCGGAAGCTCCGGCTTGGTGTATTCGGTCGCGTCGAGTTCGCGTTGACGGTCGCCCGCGGCCGCATTGTCGACAGCCTCGCTTATCGGGACCGTGAGAAAATAGCCGTTAAGGATAAACCCAAGGCCTATGAAAAGCGTGACGATACCAAGTCCGGCCAGAAAAATGATGTCCTTGTCATTCATGAGCGCCCATGCACCCGTGATGCCCAGGGCCGCTCCCAGCCCAACCGACGAGATGATCATACCCGTCCGCATTCGACGCAAGCGCTTTTCCTCGGGTGATTCGAGAAATTTCTCGATCTGCGGCAGAACGTCCTCAGCCACTACCGAAAGCTCTGCAGGTGAGCGAGTGTCGCGTATCTTGGCCGCGATAGCTCTTCCGATCTCGTCACGGGCCGAAGCGGCTGAAGCAGTGATCGAATCGGGCGCCGCGATCGCGTTTCTAACGCGCCGCAAGTCCGAACCGCACCCGCGGCAATATTGATTTGAGTGAACTTCTTCGATTCCGCAGCTTGGGCAAAACATATATCTTATCGGTTTCTCGAATAACGAATTTCACGGCTGCCGAGTTTCAAGATTCGCTTTCCAACATCTTTTTTGCCTCGGCAAGCTCGGCCTTGTGAGCTTCTGAAACGGTCGGGTATGCAAGGTTCATCGATTCAAGTTTTTTCACGACTATCTCCGAAACCGCCAGCCGCGTGAACCACTTTTTATCGGCCGGAATTACATACCACGGAGATTTCCCGGTCGAGGTTGCCTGGATTGCGTCCGTATACGCTTTCATATAATCGTTCCAGAATCCGCGCTCTTTTACGTCGCCCATTGCAAACTTCCAGTTCTTGTCCGGTTCATTGATACGGTCGAGAAAACGTTGTTTTTGCTCGTCCTTCGAAACGTTCAAAAAGAACTTGAGAATGTGCGTGCCGTTTTCGGCGAGGTGATCTTCCCAATCGCGGATGTGCTTGAAACGCTTTTTCCAAATCTCTTTGTCCGACTTTAAGTCGGCGGCGAGCTGCGAACCCTGCAGAATTTCCGGGTGTACGCGGACCACTAATACTTCTTCGTAATGCGAGCGGTTAAAGATCCCGATCTTGCCGCGTTCCGGCAAAGCTTTCTGGCACCGCCAAAGATAATCGTGGTCGCGTTCCTCGGCCGAGGGCTGCTTGAATGAAACGACCTGACAGCCCTGCGGATTGACGCCGCTCATCACGTGCTCGATCGCACTGTCCTTGCCAGCCGCGTCCATAGCCTGAAAGATGATCAATAGAGAACTCGAATCCTGCGCGTAAAGCACATCCTGCAATTCACGCAGCTTTGCAACGTTCTTTTCCAGGTCTTTCACCGCTTCTTTTTTGTCGGTATAATCAGCGGTAAAGTCGGTGGCGTGTTTTTTTAGATCGAGTTTTGTGCCTTCTTTTATTAGAAATTTGTCGATGTTCATATTAAAACTCGTGTTCCGAAATAACGAATAGCGTATAACGTAAAACGAATAATGTTTAAACTACTGGTCCTGCTGGCAATCATACTTCCTGTAGAGGTGTTCGCCCAACCCAAACTCGTTCCGCAGAAGGTAACGCTAAAGAACGGTAAGTCTTTCAATCTCAGCCTGCCCGCTGACTTCGAGATCGTTCCGGCTGCGGAAGGCTTGAAACGGATTCGATTTTTTGCCAAAGCGCCGGACGGCCGCATCTTTGTCACCGACATGTATAACCTTGCCGACAACAAACGCGGCACGATTTACATTCTCGACGGTTGGGATGCGAAGTCGGGTAAATTTTCAAAAACAGTTTCGTATCTAACCGGCTTGCACAATCCGAACAGTGTGCAATTTTATCGCGACGCAGACGGACAGGATTGGCTCTACATCGCCGAGACCGGAAAGCTGACGCGACGAAAATTCAAATCCGGCGAGGAAAAACCCAGCGACGCGAATCCGCAAACGCTCGCAACCTTTCCCGACTATGGCCTTTCGTACAAATACGGCGGCTGGCACCTGACGCGAACGATCGCTTTTGGGACAAACGGCAAAATGTACGTTTCGGTCGGGTCGAGCTGTAATTCGTGCGTGGAAAAAGAAGAAGTAAGGGCGTCGGTCCTGGAAATGAACCCCGATGGTTCCGGGCAGCGCGTTTTTGCAAAAGGTTTGCGTAATGCGGTTGGGCTTCGCTGGTTCGGCAAGTTTTTGTTCGCGACCAATCAGGGCTCTGATCATCTCGGATTGCAGAAACCTGACGAGACATTTTATGCCGTCAAGGACGGTGCCGATTACGGCTGGCCGTATTGTCATTCGTCGAACGGAAAAATCTTCGCTGACCCGAAGATCAAACAGCCAGGCGGCTGCGCGAATGTAACTGCTCCATACTCATTTTTTCCGGCCCGCAGTTCTGCACTCGGTTTCGATTATTTCGACGATGCCGATTCGCCCGATCTGATCAGGGGCGCGTTTCTCGTTTCCCTGCACGGCTCGACCAACAAGGATATCGGACACGGTTATAAGATCGTCATTATGCGAAAGGGCGAACCGCTGCAGGATTTTGTCAGCGGCTTTCTGCAGAACGGAAAAGTCCTCGGCCGGCCGTGCGATGTGTTCAAGCTCGATGCGAATTCGTTCCTGTTTACGGATGATTATTCAGGCATAGTTTATCTGGTGAGGAGAAGTGGAACGACGCCGATTATTGCCGAGACGGTACCGAAATCGGATGTGACGGCCGCGAGCAATTCGCAGCCGCCGGCTCCGGAGAAAAGCCGGTTATGCTTTTCACTTGCGTTGGTATGTGCCGCCTTTATCGCTTTGGTTATCAAGTAGTTGACGAAGGGTCGGGGGCAAGCCCGCCTTCCTTTTACTTTTGCCGCTGGTGCCGTGATAACATCAACTGTTACGCGAACACCGAATTTATGAACATCGGCATCACGGTTTATCCGACTTACGGCGGCAGCGGGATTGTGGGATCAGAGCTTGGACGCGACCTGGCGGAACGCGGCCACAATGTACACTTTATCTCGTCGGTCTTGCCGACGCGAGTGACCCAGCTTGGCGAACGAGTGCATTTTCACGAGGTCGAGATGATGTCGTATCCGCTGTTCGAACATCAGCCATACGACCTTGCCCTAGCGACAAAAATGGCCACAGTTATGCGGTCTGAAAAGCTCGATCTGCTGCACGTGCATTACGCGATACCGCATTCGATCAGTGCGATCCTGGCCCGCGAATCGATCAAGCAAAAGCGATATGTGCCGGTCATTACGACGCTTCATGGAACCGATATTACGCTGGTCGGAGCCGATCGCTCGTATCTGCCGATCACGCGGTACGGTCTGCAGCAATCGGACGGCGTTACGGCGGTTTCGCGATTTCTTAAGAGTGCCACGATCGAAACTTTCGATTTTGATGAGATCGAGGTCATCCCGAATTTCATTTGTGCTCTTTACTACAAGCGGCTTGAGGATTCGCCGCTGCGCGCGGAGTTGGCCCCGAACCGTGAGAAACTGCTTGTTCACGTTTCGAATTTCCGTGCCGTAAAACGCCCGATCGACTGCGTCGAGATATTTGCGAAGGTCAGGGAACAAGGCGAAAAGGTGCGGCTTGTAATGGTCGGCGACGGGCCCGAGCGTTCCGCCGCCTACTATCGCGCCGAACAGTTGAACGTGAAGGACGACGTGCTTTTCGTCGGTAAGCAGGCGAATATCTCGGATTACCTCGGTGTTTCGGATATCTTTTTGCTGCCGTCCGAGCTGGAATCGTTCGGCCTCGCCGCACTGGAAGCTCAGGCGTGCGAACTGCCGGTTATCGCGACACGTATCGGCGGAATTCCCGAGGTTGTAAACGATGGCGAAACAGGCTATTTGAGCGATATCGGCGACATAGACAAAATGACGCTCGACACGCTTAAACTGCTGCGCAATGACGACCTGCGCCGCGCCTTCGGCCAAAAAGGCAGGGAACTGGCCATCGAGCGGTACAGCACCGACAAGATAATTCCGCAGTACATCGCGTTTTACGAAAAGATCGTAAACAAGGCCGAGTCGGCCGCGGCCTAAGACAAAATCGTCCACAGATGAACACCGATTCACACTGATAGGAAAGGCAAAGGTCGATAAGATATTTCTTATCTGTGTCCATCCGTGTTCATCTGTGGAAAAACCTAAATGCTCAAACGTTACATGCACAACCGTGAACGGCACTTTGCGATGTTGAATGACAATCGCACGGTGCAGGCGTTCGAGTGGGGAGCCGAGTTCGTAACCGATCACCTGAACGGCCACGATCCGAAATCCATTCTCTCCGAATTTTCAAACCGCGTAGTCGCAAACAGCGATGATTATTTCGCGGCTCCGGTCGGCATAAAGTTTTCGCTTGAAAGCCGGCTATATCCGTCCACCGCTTCGCTGAGTGCCGAAGAACTGAAAACGCCGCCCGACCAGATCGAGATGCCCGTACTCAACTGGAAAAGTGCCGTCGAAACCATTTCCATTGAGAATAACACCGCCTACGCAGCTTATTTTCCCCACCCGGACAAAAGGGCCGCGGTCATCATCCTGCCGCATTGGAACGCCAAGGCCGGAACCTATTTCGATCTGGCAAAGTTCCTCAATAAGGTCGGCCTCTCGGCCCTGCGGCTGACGCT
>JABFSB010000186.1 GCA_013140875.1 Acidobacteriota bacterium | reverse complement strand
GAACGATAGTTCAGACCGAAGAGATCCGAAGCGGAGGAAGCTATCTATCGCAAAACGATCTTCGAGTTCATTTTGGCTTAGGAAAGGCCTTAAAGGCCGACGAAATTGAGATCCGCTGGAATTCGGGAAGGGTCGAGAAAATAAAAGATGTAGCGGCCGATAAGTTCTATGCAATTTTAGAAGGAGAAGGATTGGTCCCGTTTGACAAGATTCGTCCAAAACTGAAAAAGAGCTAACGACCAATGCGGATACCACTTATTTCGATCCTGATCATGCTGAGCTGTCTTACGGCCGCGTCGCAGAAACCGGTCATTTCGTTTAAGGACGTGTCGCGTGAGAGCGGGATCGACGCTTCTCATATTTCAGCGTCCGACAATCGCTACATCGTTGAATCGATGAGCGGCGGGGTCGCGGTTTTTGATTGCGACAAAGACGGTTTTTTAGATGTCGTTATCGCTAATGGCTCAACAGTCGAAAATTTCAAAAAAGGCGGAGACCCGTTTCTAACGCTTTACCGCCAGATCGATGGCGCCAGGACGAAGACGCCGAAGTTTGAGAACGTCACAGCGGCGGCAAATCTAACCCGCAAGGGTTGGGGAATGGGCGTTACGGCGGTCGATTATGACGGTGACTCAAACGTCGATCTGTTTACGACAGGATTTAACGGCAATGCCGTTTATCGGGGAAAGGGCGCGTGCAAATTCGAGGACGTTACGGAGAATAGCGGGTTGAAAGGCGTGGGCTTTCAAACCGGTGCGGCGTGGGCGGACTACGACCGCGATGGCGATCTCGACCTGTTCGTGCCGGGTTACGTTTCGTTGGACCTTACTAATCTGCCGGTTTTTGGCAGCTCGAAAACCTGCTCGTATCGAGGTATTCGTGTCCAGTGCGGTCCGCGGGGTTTGCCCGGCGAACGAGACTATTTCTATCGCAATAAAGGCGATGGAACGTTTGAAGAGATCGGCGAAAAGATCGGCGTCGGTGATAAAGACAAGTACTTTGGGCTGGGCGCTATTTTCTCGGATTACGACAACGACGGTTGGGTCGATCTTTATGTCGCTAATGATAGTTCGCCTAATTTTCTGTATAAAAATAATCGCGACGGCACATTTTCCGAGGTTGGTTTCGAGACAGGCACAAGCTATAGCGGTGCCGGCGTCGAACAGGGCTCGATGGGTGTAGCCTTTGCCGATTATGACAACGACGGATACCTTGATATTTTCGTCACAAACTTTGAAAACGAACATAATACACTTTACCGGAACCTTGGTGTTAAAGGGTTTCTCGATGTCTCGACCGAGGCGGGCGTCGCCCAGCCCTCCAGACGGTTCGTTGGTTGGGGCACGGCTTTTGCCGATTTTGACAACGACGGTTTTCTCGACCTTTTGGCGGTGAACGGACATGTTTATCCGCAAACGGAACTGATAAAATCCGACACTGTTGAAGGTTTTCGCCAGGCTTTCTTACTTCACCGGAATCTGGGCAATGGAAAGTTCGAACTTGTCACTCACACATCGGGCTTACAGGTGTTGCCGCTTTTTTCACGGCGGGGAGCGGCGTTCGGCGACCTGAACAATGACGGTCTGATCGATGCGGTCATCGTTAACTTGGGCGACCTTCCGACGGTTTTACTGAATACTACGGCAAATGATAATCAGGCGATCTTTTTCAAATTGGTTCAAAAGGGCAAAAATAGAGATGCAATCGGTGCCCGTTTGACATTGACAACAGAAAAACGTTCGATGATTCAGGAGGTACAGGCGGGAGCAAGTTATTTGTCGCAAAATGACCTTCGGCTTCATTTTGGACTCGCTAAGGGTGAGAAGGTCCAGTCGGCTGAAATTCGTTGGAGTGACGGAACGATGCAAAAAATATTAAACGTTCAGCCAAATCAAATCGTTAGGGTGGAACAAGGAAAGGAAGTTGTTGCAACCGCTATGCTTCGTCGAAGCAATATCTGAGTTTGGGAAGCTTTTGCTCGGGTGTTGTATAATAAAGGTCCACTTTCTTAACGGATTATTTTTGAGGACAAGAAAATGAGAAAGTTCATAAACCTGATCTTTTTATTGTTAGCTTCGGCCGCTTTTTCCACGATCATCGCGCAGCCGCCGGGCAGTGGTGCTCCGGCCGGTGGGTCCGATTCAAATCTGCGAGACGACAATATCCGCCTCCGTTCGGTTGAGCTTGAACGAATTAAGAGAGAGGCCGCTAAACAAGATCCGGGAAAAGTTTTTGGGATCAACTCAAAGATCGAAACTAAATTTCCTGAGATAAAGGAAGACTACGAGGGTATCCAGGTTTCACAGGAGGCGATTGTCAAAGCCTATACGATGGCGAAAACCATCGACTACAAGCTTATTGCAAGCGCGGCCCGTGAAATAAACAAAGACGGAAAACGTCTCGACTCGAATCTTTTTTCGACAAGATTCGAGGTCGAAGAGGATAAGGCAAGTGAGAAAGAGGGTCGGAAGAAACCTGATTTGAAACAGTTGATCGTTGAACTGGACAACGCGATCGGCAATTTTGTCGCGAGCAAGCTTTTTCAGAACTTAAAGGTCGTCGATGCGGAAACCGCAAAAAAAACGCGGATCGATCTGCTTCATGTCATACACGCCAGCGAAGCACTCGTTAAAGAAATTGAGAACATGCCTTGAACTAGAATTGAGGTGATGTAAATGAATCATTTTAGCGTTTTGGTCTTGTTCACGATCGTCTTAGCCGTGAGCGTTACCGCTCAACTGCCGCCGCATCCCGTACCGGTTGTCGAAACCGACATTCGAGAAAACACGATCAGGATGCGTTCGGTCGAACTCGAACGGGTCAAGCGCGAAGCCGACAAGCCTTTAACGACGGGGTCGACCGAAGTAAGCGAAGCAAGATTTGCCCAAATAAAGGCGGATTTTGAGAACATTCAAAAAAAACAGGATTCTATTATTAGAGTTTACGCCACTCCCGGCGTAAAGACAGATAATTCGCGTATCCAAGACTCAGCTAAAGCGATCAGAAAAAGTGCTTTACGCCTTAACGCAAATCTTTTCGGTGGGGAAACCGGAAAGCCTGAAAAGGTGGTTGGCCCGGCCGCCAACAAACGAAATAGCCTGAAAGACTTGATCATTGCTTTGGACAGGGCGATCGAGATTTTTGTCCACAACGAGATTTTCCAGAACGTTAAAATTGTCGAAACAAAATTCTCGGAAAAGGCACGGTTAACGCTGCAGGAGATCGTCCGGCTAAGCGGCGCGGTTTCGGCTGAGTCCAAAAGGATAAAAGAGCTTCAATAAGGTCGAAGATCTTAGTTTAATTGATGTTCAATCTGATGGCGTTACCGATTATTTCGGCGTAATTGCAACGAAAACCTTCCCCTTATAGAACCGGACCTCATTACCGTCGCTTGTCATCATCAACGGGCGTGGGCGTTTCATTTCGTTGTCACTCCGGGTGTTCGTGGAAAGGATATTCTTGCTGCTCAGATCGAAAATATTGACTTTTCCATCGCTTGAAAAACCGAAGCCGTAAGCTCCCGTTCCTAGTTCGGTGCCGCCAAAATTTACGCGGGAATCCGTGATGAAAAATCCTTCATATTTGCCGCTGATTTCGGTCGAGTATCCGGATGTATCGACGAGGCCGGCAATGATCAGCCGATCTTTACCGATTCTCGCGGCCGCCGCGTTTCGCATCTGGGTTTCGGCGCTTTGTCCCGCGAAATAAAAGCTCTTCGGCACGAGCTTAACCAATTCTTTTTCGTCGGTTACGATACCGACGTTCGAATTTCCCTGAGCGTCTGCAAACAGGCTCGTCCCCAAAACGAATGTAAGGAACAACCCGCAAGTGATGAATCGGCGATTGAAAAGTAACATCGATTTTCTCCGAAAGTGATTATTTGGATAACGTAAGTTTAGCTCTTATTGGATGGTAAATAAAGTCCGGGCATACGGCCGGTCCGCCGGTCTTTTCCTAATTCGTGCTTGAAAAGTAACGGCGAATTAAATACAATTCTGGCACGGCAATTCAGTATCTTCTCAGTCCAAAGGAAAACTAAAATTCGATGAAAAACACTGCACTTTCATTGCTCGCGGTAATTTGTCTTCAGACCTTTTGTCCGCTCTTACAACAAAGTTTTGCCCAGAGCGGTCCGATGGCGACTGAAGTTGCGGACAGCGATGCTTTTTTTCGTGCAGCGACCCGACGCCCAAAGCTAAAGGACCACTCCGCCGAGGTCGAAGCTCTGATCAAAAAAATGACGCTCGAGGAAAAAGTCGGGCAGATGACGCAGTTGACGCTTGGGATGATCGTCAGCGGACGCGATCAGGACATCAAGATCGACCCGGCCAAACTTGAGAAGGCGGTCGGAAAATACGGCGTCGGCTCGTTTCTCAATGTCAGCGATCAGGCTTTGTCCGTCGACAAATGGCACGAGATCATCGGCGAGATCCAAAAAGCATCCGGCAAGACCCGTTTGAAGATACCGAATATTTATGGGATCGATTCTATCCACGGTGCGACCTATATTCTGGGCAGCACGCTTTTTCCGCAGGAGATAGGAATGGCGGCGACATGGAATCCGGCGTTGATGCAGCGTGCCGCCGAAATTACGGCAATGGAAACTCGGGCAGCCGCGATCCCGTGGAGTTTTTCGCCGGTTCTCGACATTGGGCGGCAACCTGTATGGCCGCGGTTCTGGGAAACGTTTGGCGAAGACCCGTATCTTGCGAAAGTAATGGGTGCGGCATTCGTTCGCGGGCTCGAAGGAAATGATCTGAAAAGCGATAAACAAGTCGCGGCAAGCCTGAAACACTACATGGGCTACAGTTTTCCGCTGAGCGGACGCGACCGGACGCCGGCCTGGATTCCTGAAAACTACCTTCGCGAGTATTTCCTTCCGACGTTCGACGCCGCGGTCAAAGCGGGCGGACGGACTGTAATGGTCAATTCGGCCGAGATCAACGGCACGCCTGGACACATTAACAAACATGTCTTAACCGATATTCTGAAGGGCGAACTAAAATTCGACGGTTTTGTCGTGACCGACTGGGA
This sequence comes from Acidobacteriota bacterium, assembly GCA_013140875.1. Classification (GTDB taxonomy): domain Bacteria; phylum Acidobacteriota; class Blastocatellia; order Pyrinomonadales; family Pyrinomonadaceae; genus OLB17. The sequence goes on along the minus strand of JABFSB010000186.1, from coordinate 941 downwards.
AGATATTAAAAAACTCGTTACTTTTTGGAAGGTCGCACCGGATGAAAAAGAGGCGACGCGGATGGCTATCATGGCCGGCAATGATATGAGCATGGTCCCGCTCGACTATAGTTTCGCCGACCTTTTGGTCGAACTGGTAAATGAAAAAAAGGTCCCGATGACCCGGATCGACGATGCCGTCCGGCGAATTCTGCGGGTGAAATTCGAACTCGGCCTGTTTGACGATCCGATGCTGGGACAATCGGCCCGGGCCAACTTCGGCCGGCCGGAGTACGCCGATGTCAGCCTGGAAGCGGCCCGTGAATCTTTGACGCTGCTCAAAAACGACAAAGGTGTCCTGCCGCTTTCCAGGAATAAAAAAATACTGGTTACCGGACCTACGTCCGACTCGTTGATATCGCTGAATAACGGCTGGTCGCTTGTTTGGCAGGGCTCGGAAGAATCGCTCTATCCAAAGGATAAACTGACGATACGGCGGGCAATCGAGGCAAAAATTGGTAAGTCCAATTTTTCGTTCGTCCAGGGCACCCGCATCGTGCGTCCGGCCGGCTCGCCGTCCAATGGCACGCCCACCGATCGGGACGAGGAGGTAAATGTCCGGGAGGCGGTCGCGGCCGCTAAGAATGCGGATGTTGTCGTACTCTGCCTGGGCGAAGGATCGTACACCGAGACACCGGGCAATATCACGGACCTGACCCTGCCTGAGACACAATTGAAGTTTGCCGAAGCGATCATTGCCGCCGGCAAGCCTGTCGTGCTTGTGATGGTCGAAGGCCGACCGCGCGTGATCAGCCGAATCGCCGACGGCGTTCCGGGCATTCTTTTGGGACTTAATCCGGGAAGCGAGGGCGGACGGGCAATAGCCGATGTCCTTTTTGGAGATTACAATCCCAACGGCCGCTTGCCGTTTACCTATCCGCGTAATCCCAACAACCTCATCA
>JABFSB010000464.1 GCA_013140875.1 Acidobacteriota bacterium | reverse complement strand
CCGCAAGGACAATTTCTGGCAAATGGGCGATACCGGCCCCTGCGGCCCATGTTCCGAGATTCATTACTACATGGGCGACGATCCGTCCGACCCGGAGAAGAATAGCCCGCACTGGGTAAACGGCCCTGGCGACACGACGATGGAGATCTGGAACCTGGTCTTTATGCAGTACAACCGGACGCAGGAGGCTGACGGATCGTTTAAGTTGACGCCGCTTCCTGCTCCATCCGTAGATACCGGAATGGGCCTCGAACGTATGACCGCCGTAATGCAGCATGTAAAGACGAATTACGATACCGATTTGATCAAACCGCTGGTGGAATTTGCGGCGAGTTTGTCCAAGAGTTAGTCCGTTCCGAAATAACGAATAGCGAATAACGAATAACGAATAACATTTTTCGTTCTACGCTATTCGTTATTCGCTATTCCGGAAAAGGTTATTGGATTAATGAAGCTTCTTCTCATAGAACATCAGCCGATCACCCGCATCGGGATCGCGGCTGTAATCGATGGCGAGGCGGACATCATCTTAATCGGACAGACCGGAATTCCCGCCGAAGGACTTACAAAATTTCGCGAGCTAAAGCCCGATGTAACGATACTCGGCCTGAGTTTTCCCGATTCCTGCTCGATCGACGATCTGGACAATTACTTCTTCGAAAACCCTAAAGCGAAGATCATCATGCTTGCCGATCACGCAGGCGATGCCGAGATAGCCAAAGCTTTGAAAAAAGGCGCACTGGGCTATATATGTAAGGATGTTGACCCCGACGAGCTGGTGAAAGCGATCCGCACGGTCGCGGCGGGACGAAAGTATATTCCTGACGATATCGCACAGATATTGAGCGAGAATTTTGGCCACGAGGAACTGACGCCCACGGAATCGAACGTCCTGCGAATGATCGTCGGCGGAATGTCGAATAAAGAGATCGCGTTTGCGATGGATGTTTCGGAAAATACGGTGAAATCACACGTACAGAATATCTTCGGCAAGATCGGCGTATCGGACCGCACGTCGGCCGCGACAACTGCGATAAGGAGGGGTTTGGTCCGAGTAGATCTTTAATCTTTGGAGAATGTCTGAAAAACGAAATCTTCACTCTGCAAACTCTGCGAAAGACTCTGCGGCCTCTGAGTTAAAGATTAAGTAACCGCAAATTACGCTGAGGTTTACGCAAAGTCCGCAGAAAGAGGAAAGCCGCCATGCTCTGATTCGTGCATTCGTGGCTAAAAAAAACAACCAACTATGATTTTTACCGAACAGATCGTCAATTACGCCGAAAATCACACGTCGGATGAAAGTCCGGTGCTCCGCGAGCTTCGCGAGCATTGCTACGCACATTTTGAGGACAAGGCGATGCTTTCGGGCTTCGTCCAGGGCCGCATACTGTCGATGTTCTCGCGCATGATAAGGCCAAAGGTCGTCCTTGAGATCGGCACTTATCTCGGCTATTCAGCCTTGTGCTTTGCCGAGGGCCTGGCCGACGGTGGCAAGGTAATTACACTGGACATACAGGAAGACACGAACAAAGTAGCTCGATCTTTTGTGGAAAAATCCGAGTACGCCGACAAGATCGAATTCCATCTCGGATTTGCGACCGAGATCATCCCAACGCTGCCCGAGACCTTCGACCTCGTCTTCATCGACGCCGATAAGCCCAACTACACCAACTATTACAACCTAGTCTTCGACAAAGTCCGCACCGGCGGCTTCATTATTGCCGACAACGTTCTGTGGAGCGGCAAGGTCCTCGATGACGAGAAGGATGAGAACACACAAGCACTGCACGATTTCAACAAAATGGTACTCGCCGACGATCGTGTTTCGAACGTTTTGCTGCCGATACGAGATGGGTTGATGGTTGTTAGCAAGAACTAAGAAGTTTCGATCTTGTGGAGTGCGCCAAGTGGACTTAGAGCACTCCACGAATGTGCTCGTCACTTTTTTCGATATTTCATTATCGATTCCCATTTCACACTACCTGGCAACTTACACTCCCAATAATTCCATCCGTTGACTGGGTTACTCGTAATTGCAAATGCTGCAGGCGAAGGCGCTTTGTAAAGTTGTCCCTCATATACAAAAGCGCCATCAGAAATCTCGGCTTTATACTCGCGGCCTGCGTACTTCATTCGCAATTCTGTGCCATGGGGCAGTACTGCGCCTTTACCAACCCACGGCGACTTAACCGTCTCATGTGTCTCGTTGGTTATACCTTTACCAAGCCCAAGCAAATCTCTAATGACATCGTTCTCTGTCATTTCCGGCGACACGCGTCGAAAGGTAAGTTCTTTAAATACGTCAAAATCAATCTCAATCTGCTGATACATTCTTTAGTCCTTTGTTCTACGCTATTTCCTAAACTATCTAATAGGATAAATAGGAGTATAAATAGTACGGAAGGATTTGTCAAGCTATTATTCCTCACCCAAAAGTATTAGCCTTCGCCCACTGCAATTGATGGTTACATTCCTTCCCGGAATCGATAAACTCCTCGTACTAGCTTTGCGGCCTTGTATCTTGACGGGAGATTTTTCTCTTGCTAAGTCGCAAAGACGCAAAGAAAGACAAGGAGGATCGAAATGACAGCACAGACAAAGAAAGCAACGGAGATGAAAAAGGTTGAGAAGATCATTGCACCGCCGCCGCGGCATTGGGTGGGGGATGGGTTTAACGTGCACGGATTCTTCCCGCACGGGCCGCTGACAGGTGAAAGGATGAGCCCTTTCTTTTTGCTGGACTACGGAGCGTTGACCGAGTTTCCGCCGCGTGAAGAGCCGTTTGGCGTGGGGCCGCATCCGCATCGTGGGTTCGAGACGGTGACGATCGCGTACAAAGGCAAGGTCGAGCATCACGACAGCCGCGGCGGCGGAGGGATCATCGGCGAAGGCGACGTCCAGTGGATGACCGCGGGCAGTGGTTTGCTGCACAAAGAATTTCACGAGCAGGAATCGAACCGTATCGGCGGGCCGTTCCAGATGGTGCAGCTTTGGGTCAATCTTCCGGCAAAGGACAAGATGACGACGCCGAAATATCAGGCGATCACCAACGGCGAGATGGGCCGCGTTAAGCTGCCGCTTGGCGGAGAAGTTGAGATCATCGCTGGTGAATTCAAAGGAATAAAAGGCCCGGCAACGACGTTTACGCCAGTTCATCTTTACAACCTGAAGATGAAGCAGGGCGAAACGGTGAACCTGTCGTTTCCGGCCGGCTACACGACGGCAATGCTCGCTATCGAGGGTTCGGCGCTTGTTAACGGTGACGAAAAACTGCCGGTCAACAATCTGGCTTTATTCGAACGCGAGGGCGAGGAGTTACGGGTCGCGGCTCTTGAAGACGGCATCTTTCTGTTAATGAGCGGCGAACCTTTAAACGAGCCAATCGCTCAATACGGCCCTTTCCTGATGAATACCCAACGTGAGATCGCTGAGGCTATCGACGATTTCCGCAACGGAAAATTCGGATATTTAGCAGACTAAGGCGTGAAAAAACTGTCAAGAGCTTTTCTCGGTAAGCTCTGCGTAACCTCTGTGCTCTCTGCGTTTAGAAATTTCTTTTACGCAGAGAATGCGGAGGTTTTCGCTGAGTTCGCCGAGGAAGTCAATTGCTTTCGGAAGCCTTCTTTATCAATTCGGGGATCAAAACGGTCTCCGGCAGTGTCGGCCAATGCCTCACGGGCAGCTCTTTTTTCATTGCCCGAATTTTTAGCCTGAACGGATTGAATATCGACCGGTAATACAAAAGCCAAAAATCTTCCATCTCATCGGCGGCTGGAGCCATGCTCTTTTCAACCGCCGGGCTAAAAGTCAATTGCTTTTGGTCCCAATGAGCACAGCCTTTTGGCGTCAGGATGGAAAATTTCATCGTGCCGAAACGCCGCTGGAAAAACGGCGCGGCCCGCTCAACGGTAAAGTGCTGCGGTTCGTGCCAGGCGACGAAAATCTCTTTGCCGTCGCAATCGAGACGGCGAAAACGAACGAACGCGTGAAACTTGTGAACGTCGCGCCTTATTGCTTTTTCCATCAGCCGCGCGGCCCGCACATCGGCGTCGGATTCTATTTCGAGCAGATTGTGGTTTTCGTAAGCTAGCCGGTAAAGGATTCGATAAAGCAACGGCCATTTTTCCGCATCGTCCACGCAAGCGACAGTCGATGCAAGTTTCATAAACTCGGCCGGCACATTCAGATTTTTCAAAACGACGCTGGGCGCGACTATTTCATCGAACAATGCCGCTTGCGTCTCATTCGACCAGACAACCTCGTTCGGCCGCACACCTGCCATCACCAATCGCCGCGCCGTTTCCCGCCAGCTTTCGAAGTTATTTGTAACAGGTGCGTGGATCATCGACCGATCATCTCTCAGGATAAATTGCCACTAGCTTTAGCTAGTGGTTAACGAATAGAGAAGCCGCGGCCTTAGCCAAGCTTAATAAAATGAGTTTTTTCCTCTTAGCTTTAGCCGAAGCAGCAAGGATGATTGACATCCAATTCGGCTAAAGCCGCTGCTGTTTATAAAACTGCACCACTAGCTGAAGCCAGTGGCAATTTATAAGAACCAAGTTCTCACTTATATAAATATCTAAATCTCGCCCGTCACGACCGAAACTCGCGAAACCCCGGTGTCGAACAACGACGGCTGAACCTTTTTCGGGCGAAAGCGGTCGAGGACGTAATTGCTGTCCAACCGGTAAACGTCCGGGTTATGATCGGCCGTGGTCACAAACCACTTGGCGCGGTTCATGCTGATCTTTATTCGTATGAGATCGTCTGTCCTGATCCGGTGAAATCGTCGAATTTTCAGAATCCGTTCGACGTTGCGGACGCCAATTCCCGGAACGCGCAGAAGCAAACCTTTCGATGCCCGGTTTACATCGACCGGAAACAACCCGCGATGCTTTAACGCCCACGCGAGTTTCGGGTCCTTTGTCAGATCGAGATTGCCGTTTTCCAAACTGTCGGCAATCTCGTGTGCCGCGAAACCGTAGTGACGAATCAGCCAATCGGCCTCGTACAAACGATGCTCGCGCATCGGCGGTGTCGGGTCTTTTGCCAAATTGGGGTCGGTAAACTGGGCGGGCGAAAAAGCCGAATAATAAACGCGGCGAAGCTGAAATTTTTTATAAAGTGCCTCAGCCTTAGTTAGAATTACGCCGTCATTGCTTTTGCTTGCTCCGACCACGAGCTGCGTCGATTGGCCGGCTCGCGCGAAGGCAGGAGGCCGTTTCGTCGTCTTGGCATCTTGCTTCGATTCGTCGATGCCGCCTTTGACCTCGGCCATCGTACTTTCGATCTCGTGAATGGTCTTATCCGGAGCAAGTTTATCCAGGTCTTCCTGAACCGGCATCTCGATATTCGCACTCAACCTGTCGGCGTATTTGCCCGCCTGACGCAGTAATGCAGGCGAGGCACCGGGAACGGCTTTCAAATGTATGTAACCGCCAAAATTTTCCTCCTCACGAAGTTTTTTCGCGACGAGCACGAGCTGTTCCATCGTGTAGTCGGCATTTTGAATGATGCCCGAACTCAGGAACAAACCTTCGATGTAATTGCGTTTGTAAAAATCGATCGTCAGCCGCACAACTTCTTCCGGCCTGAATCGAGCCCGCTGAATATCTGAAGATTTGCGGTTAATGCAGTAAGAGCAATCCCAAATGCAGACGTTCGTCAGCAATAATTTCAACAGCGAAATGCACCGCCCATCTGGCGTATAGCTATGGCAAATGCCCATCCCCTCGGTGTTGCCGATACCCTTTTCGGCCCGTTTCCGATGCGAGCCGCTCGACGCACACGACGCATCGTATTTCGCCGCGTCAGCCAAAATTTCAAGCTTCCGTTTTAATTCGATCATTAGTTTGAGCCTAGCACATTGCCGGTCACGGTACAACGTTTCGCACACGGAACATCAGCAAACATCCTGCGGAAGCCCGCACGAAGTAAGGGCGGTATGCTCTACGTTCACATATCGCCCTTACTTCGTGCGGGCTTCCGCACCCGG
>JABFSB010000411.1 GCA_013140875.1 Acidobacteriota bacterium | reverse complement strand
CACCGACACCGACGCCGACGCCGACACCTTCGGGTCGAACTCGATTTGATTTCGATGCGGATGGCCGGGCCGACCTTTCAGTCTTTCGTCCGTCGAACAACCGCTGGTTCGTGCTTGGCTCAACGGCCGGATATACCGGAATGGAGTTTGGCGTGGCGGGCGATATTATCGCACCGGCGGACTACGACGGAGACGGCCGAACGGAAGTCGCCGTTTTCAGGCCTTCGACAGGAACATGGTATTGGTTGAATCTAACGACTCGCGTTTTTACCGCGACTGCTTGGGGACAGCCGGGTGATCTGCCTGTTCCGGCCGATCATGACGGCGACGGCAAGGCCGATCTTGTTCTTTACCGTCCGTCGACAGGAGTCTGGTACAAACGCCTGAGCACGTCTGACGGCACTTACGCGACTACCTTTTCGGTATTCAATTTCGGGACGCCCGAGGACAAACCCCAGATAGGCGATTTTGACGGCGACGGCAAAGCCGATCTCGCGGTTTTCCGGCCCTCGAATAGCGTTTGGTACTTTTACAAAACGCGTGACGGATTCACTTCACAGGCCTGGGGCCAATCAGGCGATGTTCCGGTTCCGGCGGATTATGACGGCGATGGTCGGGCAGATATTGCGATATTCAGGCCTTCAACCGGGCAATGGTACATCGTTTACAGCGCTAATGAGCAGATGATAGTTCGCAACTGGGGAGTCCCGGGTGACATGCCTGTCGAAGCCGATTATGACGGTGATGGAAGGGCCGACCCCGCGGTCTTTAGGCCATCGAATTTCACCTGGTACGTTTTCGGATCGGGCATGGGAATGATGCAACAGGCATATGGAGAAACGGGCGATAGGCCGGCTCCGAACGCTTTTGTTTACTAGACGGAATTCGTACTTGCCATGCAAGGCACTCGTTGGAGTTTGTCCGACGAGTGCCTTGCAAAAGAGGTTGCCCGTGTTCAGAAAAATATGTCTGGATCCGCGATTCAGGGTCGGAAATTTTTCGGAGATTTATTTCTATGTTGAAACAATTACATTTACGATCAAGTTCGATACAACTTTACCTTGCGATCTTTTTGCTGTTTCAATTGGTCGGCCGGGCGGAGATTAGCGGGCAGACGCCGGCATCGGCAATGATTCCGGCGGCACCCGAATCCTCGCAGGCGACCGTCAAAAAAGACAATCCAGTCAAGATAACATTTGACGAGAAGGACCCGACGATAATGTTTGTCGAATCGAACGGTGAGCGCTTTCGGGTCAATTCGTCGACGAAACAGGTCGAACGTATAAGCTTTTCCGAGGACGCAGAGACAACCACAGCCGCGGCCCCGCTTTCTCCACCCGGTGCTCCGGCGAATCCGGCCGTACAGGAAGAAAAGGAAGACTACTATGCCTACGAATCGGGCGAAGAGCCTTTCGATTATCGTCTGATCAATGTTCCGACGCCCAAAAAAGTTCCCAAGGGGACCTGGAACATTTCCTTTACGCATCGTTTTTCGCAGCCCATACAGCCCTTCAAGGAAAGTGCCCCCAGGCTTCTGGGTTTCGACAGTTTTTCGACCTCATCTTTCGGAGTAAGTTATGGCATCACGGACAAATTATATATAAACGCCTATCGTTCGCCGCTCTGCCAAAACGGTCTCTGCCGGACGATCGAGGTCGGGCTTGGTTATCATCTGACCGATCAAGATAAGAAATCACCGCTTGCGATCTCGACCTATGCAAGCGTCGAGGGCAACAATAATTTCACCGAGGAATACACTTACAATTTACAAGCAATGTTTTCCAGAAGATTCGGAAAACGCGTCTTTCTCTTTTTCTCGCCGGCAATTCACCTTAATTCGAACGGACAACACCGATTTAATCCGCGAGCCGAAGATTACTATCCGCCAGCGACCGACGCCGTATCCGCCTTTAAGCTGCCGACTCACGGCGCGTCGTTCGGTATGGGAGCATCGGTCCGTATTACGCCGAGCGTGATGGGGATATTCGAGTTCACGCCGCGCACCGGCTTTAAGCTGGGCCAGACGGATCCGATTTTCGATAATGATTTTAATGTCACCGGATTCAACCATCTCTCACAGCCTGAAATGGGAATCGGCGTCCAGTACTCTATCGGCAATCACTCATTCACCTTAACGCTTTCCAATACACAGACGACTACGACAAGCCGCTATAACTCAAGCAATCTCGTCCTGTCGCCACGTCACCTGATAATAGGCTTTAACCTGTTCCGCCGCTGGTGATGCGTTTGTCTGTAAGGTGAAAGTTAGGAACACGAAAATTCGAGGATGCGGTCAAGTCAATACTGCTCGCGATAAGACTTTAATTCCCGACCTGCAAAAACGTGAAATAAAGATCCGAGAGCCGCTCGGCCGACGCAGGGTCGTTTCGCGCGAGCATTGTGATAGTTTCGTCACGTGCCGTTAGTATCGGCTTCAGAGCTTCTCGCTGTTGAATATCGAATACACTCCGTTCGCTCTCAACCTCAGAGCGAAGCTCGGTAAAAACATTACTTGCTTGCTGTCGTGCCTGCTCATATTCGCCGCGCCGGGCGTTAAGCGCGGCACTCGCGAGATTGGTTTGCAAATCACTTTGAAGCAAACTTGCCTGCGCGGAGGCGAGTTCGTTTTTAGTAGAACGGGCCGACAGCCACCTCGGAACGAATCCAAGCAAAAACAAAACTAAGCCAACCGCACCGATCACGCCGAAGCGTTTTAGCATTGCCCGCGTATCTTTCCCGATCACGACGGTCTCCGCCGTTGAACCTTCCCTTTCTCTTATGTCCTTCACTTAAATCACTCCTGTGTCGTCGGGCAAACCACTCTCATCTAAAATTCTTTATCTTCTTTATCTTCGACCCGCGACAAGTTTCGCTATCAGCAAAACGCCCGCTGCAAGCAGCAAAATATGGATGAGTCCGCCGGCGACGTTTCCCACAAACCCGAGCAGCCATAAGACCAATAAAATTACTAAAATCGTCCAAATCATTTTCAATCTCCTTTTTCCACAAGGCGACGGCGGGGTTCAGCCACTACTTTTCATGCTTTTTCTTGCCGTGATCGTCATAATACAACTCGAGGCGTGTCTAATTCAGCGGTGGCATTACTCAAAATAGGTGAGTATTTTTACGCACATTGTTGGATGAGAAAGTTGGATGACCTGTGCAAAACATTCGGCTGTGGTTTTACGTTTCAAATTAAGCAAGCGGTAGCGAAACAGTAAACTCGGTGCCTTTTTGTAACCCGCTCGCCGGGCTCCGAACCGAGATATCTCCTCCACACTGTTGCACGAGATTCCTTACCAGATAGAGTCCCAATCCGACTCCTCCAGCTTCGGTACCGGAAAAATAATCCGAAGCGTCTTCGTCGAGACCGGAGGTATCGTGTACTAAGAGCGGCCTGCCTTGGTAGAACTTTTCGAAAATGTGGGGAACATCCTCCGGGTCGATGCCGCAGCCATTGTCGGCAATCCCGATCTCGATTCGGCGGTCGGCCTGCCTGACCGCCAGGGATATCGCTCCGTTCTCAGGCGTGTATTTCATCGCGTTTTCGACGAGGCTTCCAACGATCTGCCTCAAAACTCTGGGGTCGCCGAGCACGGGCGGCAGCGTGTCGTTCGGCGGATCGAAGGTAAGACTCAAGTTTCGCATTCGCGCCGAGCGTTCGTTTATTCCCGCAACTTCGAGCATAAGCTTTACTGCGTTTACGGGAACGAGCGAAATTAGATAGGCTCCGGACTCGATGCGTGATAAATCAAGCAGATTCTGGACAAACTCGATCTGCCGGTCACATTCGTCAGCGATCGTCTGCAGATATTCCGTCCGCTCTTCGGCGGAAATTCTGTCATTCGCCAATACACGCGTGAGCGTTTTTATGGTCGTCAGCGGAGTTCGCAGTTCATGCGAGACACTGCTTACAAATTCCGATTTTAGGCGATCGAGCTCTTTTAGTTTCTCTTCCCGCTCAGCGATCTGGTCCGCCATCTTATTAAATGTTAGTCCCAGTTCGCGCATCGATCCGCCGTCGGCGACGTCCGCCCTCGATGATGTTTCTCCTTCGCCAAAAGACCGGGCAGCCTTAGTCAATTGGTGCAGAGGCTTGACTATGTGCCTCGCGAAGGTGAACGCAGCGGCGATTGCCAGCGACGCGATAAGAAGGCCGAAAAAAGCCTGCCTCGCAAATTGTTGAAGTGCGGGCGAGTAAAGCCGCGAGCTTGGCACGCCCACCGCAATGACGTAATTCCCCGTGCGGACCAAAGCCAGGCCATAGACCCGTTCAACGCCGTCGTACGGGCTTTCGATCTCAATGATCCCCTCGCGTTTGGCGTTCAGCGCGGAAAATAAGGGCGTTTCGATTAACTTCTCCGACGTTTCTTCGGGAAGCTGCTGATTGCGGTAAACGAGCTGGTTGTTACGGTCGAACACTGCGATAATATTTTCTTCCGGAAGTTTGAGATTTTCGAAAACTGCGTTGGCACTCGTCACATCGACCCGTGCGACGACGACATTTCCGTTGCCGATCGGTTGTCCAAAAGTGAAGAAATGGAGTTTTTTATCCGAATAGGGTTCGGCCGAAACCACGAAGGAGTTTGCGCGCTCCGCTTCGTCCTTGATATCCGCTACCGAACCGGCCGTAATATTGGAAGGCTTGCTTGACTGAGCTAAAATCGAATTTCCTTCGCGATCGACGATTTGCAGGTCTAACCATTCGGGACGTGTTTTGACTATGGAATCAAGATATTCGCGAAGTGTGAAATTACTCTCCAAACCGTTTCCGGCAAGCGACGAAACCGTCTCAAGCGTCTGTCTGTGAGCGATAAGCTGCTGTTCAAACGCCGTCGCCGCGAGTTGGGCCTGCTGTACAAGCGACTCGTCGAGCTGTGCCCGACTCACCAGCCAAAAGCTCCAAAGATTATAGAATCCGGCCAGGACGAGCGGCACGACAAGGCCAAGAGTCAGCCACAGCAATTTAGCCCGAATAGTCAGGTGTTGGAACTTCATTCAAATTTCAGCATCCGCCGAAATTACCGCAACTTCAAGATCGCATCGACGAATGGATCGGATGCGATTTGACGCGTGGCCGCAAAAACTATTTCAAAGATTGAAGCTTCTGCATCGTTACCGTGACGGATGGATCGTTTCCCGCCGTCCGCGAATAGGCGACCCAATAACCGGCCTGCGGATATCGTACAAATTTGTAAACCGAACCGTCCGGCTTCGCCGCGGGCGTCGCACCGGCCCCAAAAATATCAGTGTATGCAGGCACATTCTCGCTCTCACTTGAGTGAGTAATTGAGATCAATTTCACCTTGCTATTTTTGTCGAGCCTGATCTGAGCGAATTCGCTGTCATCAAACCGGTAGTAAAATCCGTCCTTATCGTCGATCTTGGCCTTGCCGAGTTTTTCACGAACTTCATCGGCAGTGGAGCCAATCATGATCCCCTTGTAATTTGTCAATCCGGGCAGCACTGCGGCGACTTTCGCCGCGGTCGTCGTCTGATCGCTTTCTACATCTGTCGTGTTAACGGCCGTCTGCACGGGCGTCTGGGCGGCGGCGGCGACAGCGAGCACCAAAGTCACGAAAAACGAGAGTGCCGCAGAACGCAGGCCCGATGCCCAATTTACTTGATAAATTGCGGTTGTAGTGAACATATTTTTTCTTACCTCCGCAAATAATTGTACGGCCCGGCCGCCAAAGAGAAATCCTTAAAAACACCTAGACTCCGTAGGTATTTTTACTTGTATCCGTTTGCGATCTAGGACGTGGATTGAGACCGGTTTGAGAGAAAATAACGGGCGATCTCGACGCGGTTAGCGAATTGCTTTTTGGCCAGGATATGGCTGACGTGATTTTCTATTGTGCGTATACTTAAGCTGCATTCGGACGCAATTTCTTTATTGCTCAGGCCGCGGGCCACGGCTTCGGCGATGCGCCATTCGGCCTCGGTCAACTCTTCATCACGCACAAAAACCGTCTCTTCGGGCATCTCGGCGCCGACGAGCCTGGCGATCGTTGAA
>JABFSB010000147.1 GCA_013140875.1 Acidobacteriota bacterium | reverse complement strand
GTAATTAACGTCCGCCTCCAGCAAAGCCATCCGAATCTCACGCAAAGCCGCATCCACATGCTCAGGCGTCAACTTCCCCTGACCACGCAGATTCTTCAGCGTTTTCTTAAGCTTATCGGACAGCGATTCGAACATATAGGCACACTTCGGCTACAAGAGTCGAAACTCAAAATAATATGCTCTCGCTACTCATGTGTCAAGGATCATCCCCGAGTCAAGGGGCGAGCGTGTGGTCGGTGTCGGCATTTCATGCCGCAAGAGCGAAATAGATTTCGAGTCCGACACAAATCCGATTTGCGGCATTGACTCTATGCCACCACACTGTTAAAGTGCGGTCATGGATACAAACCCAGCGGACTCGTTAATAAAAGAGGGCACTCCACGGAAGCCGCCCTTTTTATCATTTAAGACTTTGACTAATTTTTTAGATCAGTTTCAGGATAAGTCGGTACCGAGCCATATAGACCGAAGTATCCTTCCTTCTTCGATGTCAGGAGGAAATCAAGCCTATTTGCAAGGCGCTCTTAAGTACTTAGGGTTGATATCAGAACACAGTGTTCCTTCAGAATATTTCGTCCGCCTTACGTCGGCGCCAAAAGAGCAGAAGGGTCCTATCTGGCGTGAGATCCTAGACCACGCTTATGGTTTTGTTTTGAATGATATCGATATTGAAAGAGCCACTACAAAAATTGTCGCTGACAGATTTAAGGAACAGGGGATAAGCGGCGATACGGTTCGCAAGGCCATCACGTTTTTTCAGCACGCGGCGAAAGAAGCCGGGATGCAAATCTCCCCCCATCTTAAGCCTGCGGCGGGACCGAGAAATCGAAGTCCTCGACCAATTAAATCGGATTCCAAAACAAAACCCAATGTCCTGTCAAATTCTTCTCAGAGTAACGCCGTTCAACTTCCTAATACGGGAAATCCAAGCGCATCGTATTCGCCATACCAGTTGCTCATTAATATTCTTGACGTTGGCATGAACGATGATGAACAGGCGGCCGTATGGACGATAATTAAATATCTGAAGAAACGCGAGGCAACTGACGTTTGGATGTCTCAAAACTAGAATTATATGCCCAAGCTAGGCCCAATCAAACACAAGCAGTTAATCAAGAACCTGCGTCAGCTTGGCTTCGACGGACCGTTTGCCGGCGGCAATCACAGTTATTTGAAGCGTGGAAATCTGAAAGTCTGGATCCCTAATCCGCATGAATCCAATATTGGTCCTCACTTCCTTCGAAAAATTTTGAAACAAGCTGGAATATCCGAGTCGGAGTGGGAAGCGTTATGAAAGGGCCGCCTCCGGAATTTTGGAAAAGTTTAGATTAAGTCCATCAACGACGGGCAAGGGTGTATTGTCTGCAATGTGAAGAAGGATCCAGCCCTCAAGCACGTCCGCCAGAAGATCGCGACATTTTTCAAGGGACTCTGCGTTTGAATAAACCCCATGAAAGCCCGGAATCTCTCCATAAAACCCCTCATTTCCTTCAAGGATTTCATATTTGGCCTTCCGCATTGCTGCTTGGATGTACTGGGTGATCATCTTCTCTAGAATAAGGTATTTTCACAACATTTTCCACATTTATCCTCCAGCGATGGTTTCCCAACCTGTTTTCGTTTCGGGTTACTTCCACTTCTTACAGTTTTCTCCTCTTGTTCCTCTGCTTCCGTGGTAAAAAAACTGTCCACGGAAGGAGAGGAGCAAGAGGAAAAAGAAAAAGACAGAAAATCCCGCAGCCACAGATAAAGACTTTCGCCATAGAACGTAAGTGGAACGCCTCTTGCACCTTCCAATTTGCTACTAGAAGATTGTGTACCGATTTGGTTCACAAATATTTGAGAAGACAGGGAGGGAATATGAAATTTTCAGCATTATTTCTTAGTTTGGCGGTGGTTATCGTATCTGTCGGGTGTGAGATGGGGGCGAATACGAATGTGAACGTTAACGCCAATTCGCGGAATGCGAACTCTAATCGGACGAACGCGGCTACGCCGGTGGCGACGGCGACGCCTGCGGCTTCGAACTCGAATGTAAATCGCGCCGATTACGACAAGAACCGGGCCGAGTATGAGAAAGACAAGGGCTCGAGCACGATCGGGCAGGGGGTGAACGACAGTTGGATCTGGTTCAAGACCAAGACCGCGCTGGCGGCGGCCGACGGTCTTCGCGATTCGACGATCAATGTCGATGTGGTGAACGATGTTATTACACTCAAGGGCACGGTCGCAACCGCCGCCCAGAAAACGGCCGCGGAGGCTGTCGCCAAATCTATCGAGGGACAAAAGGGCGTTAAAAATCAATTGACCGTAAAGGCCAATGATTCGATGACCAATCAGATGGTGAATGGAAACACAAAGGGGGTATCTAATACGAACAAAAAATAGTCGTCGACCAGTAACAAATAGAGGATGACTGAAAGAATACTCTTTCTCAGCGAACTCTCCGTGATCTCGGCGTTCTCCGCGTTTAACCAATTTTCTTAACGCAGAGAACGCTGAGGTTTTCGCGGAGTGCGCTGAGAATTATCCCGGTTCAGTCATCCTTTTTCATCTCGCTTCCAAGAACTCTATCGATCGCGGCGATGACCGATTCGGGCGTCACGCTAAGTATGCATCGCGGCTCGCCGAACTCTTTACACTCGTAGCCGGGACATGGCTGGCAGGCAAATTCCTCGAACACGATCTCATTTGGAGCTTCCGTCCACGGACGCCAGTGGTCGCGGTTGGAAGAGCCGAAGATGACGACCGTCGGGGTCGAGACGGCCGCCGCAATGTGAGCGATGCCCGAATCGTTTCCGACAAAGATTTTCGCCCTCGACGCAAGAGCAGTAATTTCGGTAAGCGTCAGATCGTCAAACGAGACAATGGGCACCCGCGAGACTGCTTTTAGATTTTCCAAAACCTTGTGTTCATTTTTTGCCACAACGGCAACAGATTGCAGTCCTCGTTGTTTCAAGTATTCAGCGACACTAGCGAAATTCTCCGCCGCCCACTGTTTGGTCGCGAATGCCGCCGCCGGATGAAGAAGAGCGATCTCAGATTTCAAATCTGAAATTTGAGATAGCCGCGGTCGCAGCTTTAACTCCAGCGAATCGACGGCCGCTTGAGAAACGGCCAGCCTGCTTTTCGGCCGATCCTCAACCGGTACACCCGCAAATCCAAGTAATGCGAGTTGCTGTTCGGCCGAGTGTGTTTTCGGCTTTTTCCAAAAATCTAAGGCTGATGAGTACAGGTGATTGTAGAGAAAAGAGTATTGGTATTCGGCGTATCCGATGCGGTGTGTGGCGCCGCTCGCGAAGGTGAAAAAAGCGCTGGTCGTACCGCCGTGCAGATTGAACGCAACGTCATACCGCTCATGCCGCAGTCGCCTCATGACCGCAAGACGCGAAAAATTGCCCGGACCGACCTCGATGACATTGTCGACTTCGCCAAATCCTTCAAGAAGAGGTGCTACCCAGTCTTCCAGCAAAATATCGATCTGTGCTTCCGGCAAAAAACGCCGCAAAGCGATCAGCGAAGGCGTTGCAAGAACGGTGTCGCCGATCGATCGCAGCTTTACGACCAGAATACGCCGAACTTGCGGCCAATCGATGTTTTTTGCGTCAAGAGTCAAACCGGTCAGTGAATGCAGAACGTGCGAATAGTTTTCCAAACGCCGCCATTCTCCTGAAGTATAAATGACACCTCTCGGAACGTATAAGTGAACGGTTCGATCGATCCGCGAATCTCGTTCCAGATTTTGTCCGAACAGGCGGCGTTTCGCGGATGGATGAGAGTTATATGCGGTTTGTGATCGCGGATATCGCGCGACTTCAGGAGGTTAATTCGTATGTCCCGGAATGATCCTTCAATGTCGTCGCAAGGAAGAAATACTAAATCGCCATAGCGTTGCGGTTGTCCAATTTTAAGCGTGACCGCTTTTTTGATCTCGCCTGTTCTGGCCGTGACTTCGTCCCAATCGATCACTTCATCCTCTCGGAGCAGCGTTACGTGAGCCGAGATCAAAGCGGCCTGCACAGGATTAAAATGCTTCCTGATGTGCTCAATATCCGGGCGATCTTTGAGAAAAAGGGTGGCCTGCCGTCGAAGAGACGGCAACGCTGCCAGGTCATTTCTCAACGGTCGCCTCTTCGATAAGCATCACGGGTATCTCGTCACGAATCGGATAAACCAAACGGCATTCCGCATTTTCGCAGGTCAGAGTTGTTTGTTCCTGGTCGATGTGGACCTTCGATTTGCACTTGGGGCAGCGAAGAATTTCTAAAAGTTCGGGGCTTATTGGCATAATTCAATTTTCTGCTAAAGAATCGATTCTAACTCAATTTGCCGGTACTTCGTCAGGAAATATACGTTGCCTCGTTTCGATAATTATGGCATGTTGCTTTACGATTTCAACGTCAGGGAGCCATAACCTGACTCTTTGACAATAACTGATAAAAAGGAGGAAACGAAAATGGTGTTTTATCCATTGGAGTTACTCCTCAAGTTACTCTTAGTCGCTATCGAGGTTCTATTGTTCGTCGATAAGCGCAAAAGAGAAAAGGCATTGATCGCATCCTTAGAAAAGTACGATCAACGCCTGAATCAACTTGAGGACAAACTAAGGAAACTTCTTTAGTTTGACTCCCGGTGGGTCAGCTAGAACTGGCCCGCCTCAGTTATTTTAATTCGACCTGTTATAAAAAACAAGCAAAAAATTCAATAGTTACTCGGTCGGCTCGGTTTTCGTGCCGCATTCCGGGCAGAATTTTGCACCGGCGTTCAATTCGGCCTGGCAGTTAGTACACTTCTCCTTTTCCTGCGTTGCACCGCATTCTGAACAGAATTTTGCGCCTTCGCGAAGTTCGGCTTTGCATTTTACACACGGGACTTTGGCGACTTCCATTTTGCCGCCGCAATCGGCGCAGAATTTCGCACCGACGGCGTTTTGTTTACCGCAGCTTGGACAAGCAGCCGTCGCGGGCGATGCACCTGTTGCGGTTGCACCGGCATTACCCTGCGGACCGGCACCAAAAGCATTTGCCATCTGGCCGCCGACCGCGAAACCGGCGCCGAGGCCCGCGCCTAAACCGGCACCGCCGCCTTCGTTTTGGGCCGCGTCGCGAAGGGCGTCGGCCGCCTGGAACTGCATATACTTTTGGGCATCGCCAAGCGCTCCCATCGAAGCACGCTTGTCCATCGCCGCCTCCACTTCCGGCGGAAGGCTGATGTTCTCGACATAGAATTTTGTAACTTCCAGCCCATAGCCTTTAAAGTCTTCGTTGATCTTGGCACGAATCTGCTCACCGACTTCTTTGTACTGAGCGGCAAGATCGAGCGCCGGGATCTTCAATTCGCCCAAGGCATCCGAAAACTCGGTGACGATTGCCCGCTTTAACTGGCCGTCGATATCCTCGGTCTGAAACTTTGCGTTCGTTCCCGCGATCTCTTTGATGAACTCCGCCGGGTCGGCGACGCGCATACTGTACGCGCCGAATGCTCTTAGGCGAACAATCCCAAAATCAGCATCGCGAAGCATGATCGGGTTCGACGTGCCCCATTTCATATCGGTGAACTGCTTGGTGTTAACGAAGTAAACCTCGGACTTGATCGGTGAATTAAAGCCGTGCTTCCACGCCCCGAGCTTCGACAAGATCGGCGTATTCCCGCCCTCGACCGTGTACCGTCCTGGAGTGAAAACGTCGGCCACCTGCCCTTCGAAAACAAACACCGCCGTTTGCGATTCGCGAACGATCAACTGGGCGCCGTTCTTTATCTCCTGCTGGTAAACCGGAAACCGATAAAGCAGCGTATCCTGGCTGTCATCCAACCACTCGATAACCTCGATAAACTGATTCAACGCCGCCTCTTTGACCTTGTCGATGATGCTCATTATTTAAGCTCTCCTTGTGGTGTATCTAACGTAAAATATGACACAAAGTTCGCGATTTTGAAAGATGGGCCTCTCGAATCAACTGTCGAAAAAAGCCGTCCCGGATGCGGAAGCCCACACGAAGTAAGGGCGATATGTGAACGTAGAGC
>JABFSB010000423.1 GCA_013140875.1 Acidobacteriota bacterium | reverse complement strand
GGATACTCCAATTCGTCGGCCACTATTTCGAAGGCAAACCGCCGGAGTTTTTTAAGGATTACCGCTTTCTGTTCGTCGGGCTTCGATGGTGGTTCAAAAAGGTGCTTGGGGTCAAATAAACTCTGTCGCTTTTTTTAAATTTAGCTGACGGCTGTTAGCTAATAGCTGTCAGCTATTTTTCTCTCGCAACCCGTGCCTGCTTCAACTAAACAATACATTCTTGCTCTCGATATCGGCACCTCCAGCGTCCGCGCGGCTTTGTACGACGACGCTGGAAATGTACTGCCGCGCACGATGGTTAAGAACGAGCGGACGCTGACCGCGACGGACGAAGGCGGAGCAGAGATCGAAGCCGGAGAGGCGTTCGAGCAGATCGTTGCGGCGGTGGATGACGTACTGGAAAAGGCCACGAACGTGAAAGGCGACATCACGCACGTTGCGACCAGCTGCTTTTGGCACAGCCTGGTCGGCGTCGATGCTAAAAGGAAACCGACCACAAAAGTTTTCGGCTGGGCCGACACGCGCAGCCGCGAACAGGTTGCCGTGCTGAAAAAACGGTTTGATGAAAGCGCCGTTCATAGCCGCACCGGTGCCCGATTTCATTCCAGCTTTTGGCCCGCAAAGCTCTTGTGGCTAAAAGGCGGAAACACGAGCAGTAGCGAGTGTGCCCCTTTCAAAAAGACAGCCTCTTGGCTATCGCTCAGCGACTATATACTTCTTAAACTCACGGATACTCTGACCACCTCGGTTTCAATGGCCTCGGCCACTGGTATTTTCGACCTCAGGAAGTGCGCGTGGGATGCGGAGCTGCTCAAATTTCTGAAAGTTAAGCCGTCCGCTCTACCGCAAATCGCGGTCGAAGATTCCGCAACCTTCGCCCTCAATTCAAAATTCGCAAAACGCTGGCCGCGACTAAAAAACTCACAGTGGTTTCCGGCGATCGGCGACGGTGCCGCGAATAATATCGGAGCGGGCTGTGTGAAAAAGAGCAAAGCGGCGTTGATGATCGGTACATCGGGCGCGATGCGTGTCGCCTATAAAGGCGATCCGCCAGCGACGATACCGCCCGGTTTGTGGTGCTATCGCGTCGATCGAACGCGGGTCATAATCGGTGGAGCGTTGTCCGACGGCGGCGGTTTGTACCGATGGCTGAAAGACAATCTCCGTCTGCTGGCGGACGACGATAAAACCGAAGCCGAAATTGCAAAACGCCCGCCCGCCGGCCACGGCCTTATCTTTCTGCCATTTCTCGCCGGTGAACGCAGCACCGGTTATCATGAAAATGCGACCGGGGCCATCATCGGCCTGCGTTCCGCGACCGACACCATCGACATAGTCCAGGCGGCGCTCGAATCCGTCGCCTATCGCTTTGCCGATATTTTAGACCAGCTAAACCATGTCTGCCGCATCCGCGAGATCGTCGCCTCCGGCGGGGCCCTGCGCCAATCGCCCGTCTGGACCCAGATCATCGCCGACGTTCTGGGCCGCAATATGTCACTCCCTGATACAAGAGAAGCATCTTCCCGCGGTGCCGTTTTGCTTGCACTCGAAATAGTTGGCAAGATCCGTAGTATTGAGCGGATACCGACGCCTGAAGGTTGTAGTTTCAAAACTGATCGAGCCAGATCCGGATTGTATCTGGCTGCAAAGAAGAATCACTCGGAAAATTATAAATGTTTGATGTCTTGATGCCTGAAATAAATGATGCTATGATGTAAGCCGTTATGAGAACTACGCTGACACTAGACGACGAAGCAATGGCGGGCATCAAGCAAGTTCAAAAAAAACGGCCCGAAGCCACTTTCAAAGAGATAGTTAACCAATTGGTGAAGAAGGGTTTAGCGGCTGAAGGCGAAACGGTCAAAGTTCGCTTCAAGATCACACCTGGTCACGATACTAAGCCGAAGGCTGGACTCAATTACGATAAGATTAGTGAGCTTATCTCCATAGCTGAAGGAGATTTTCATAAGTGATTATTGTCGATGCCAATGTCCTTCTTTACGCTTACATGCCCGGTTTTCAGCAGCACCAGCGGGCCGTTGAATGGCTCGAAGATACCCTCTCAGAAGGAACTGACGCGATAGGGATCATATGGCACGTTGCTACGGCATTTCTCAGGCTAAGTACGAACCGTCGAATCTTTGACGAACCGTTTACCGGTGAAATCGCTCGATCAAAGCTGGATGAGTTATTCGCACATCCGCTTGTTGCTGCGGTCGTGCCGACGGACCGTCATTGGAAGATATATTCTGCCTTACTTGCCGATCTCAATTTGTCAGGAGATATCGTTATGGACGCACATATTGCGTCTGTCGCAATCGAACACGGCGCAAGTGTCGCATCGACCGACAAAGATTTTCGCCGATTCTCCGATCACGTAAAGGTTATTGACCCGTTCGCAAAATAGATTCGTCCATTCTTTGCCTGCCATCGAAACAATTGGCAAAATAGTCTCCGAGCAAATCACAATAATGACCACAGCAGCCAAATTGAAAAAATCAACCGACATCGACCAGCTTTCTATCAACACCATCCGCACGCTTTCGCTTGATGCGGTGCAAAAGGCTAATTCCGGGCATCCCGGTTTGCCGCTTGGGATGGCCCCGGCCGCTTATGTGTTGTGGACGAAGTTTCTGCGGCACAATCCGAAGAACCCGAAGTGGTTTAACCGTGACAGGTTTTTGCTAAGCGCCGGGCACGGGTCGATGCTGCTTTATTCACTGCTGCATTTGACGGGTTACGATCTGTCGCTGGATGAGTTGAAACATTTTCGCCAGCTTCATTCGAAAACTCCTGGGCATCCGGAAAATATTCTGACGCCGGGTGTCGAGATAACGACCGGCCCGCTGGGGCAGGGTTTTGCAAACGGCGTCGGGATGGGCATGGCGCAAAAGCATCTTGAGGCGATGTTCAACCGCAAGGGCCACAACGTCATCGACCATTTCATTTACTGCATCTGCTCGGACGGCGACCTGATGGAAGGCGTCAGTTACGAATCTGCTTCGCTTGCGGGTCATTTGAAGCTGGATAATCTGATCTACCTTTACGACGACAACAAGATAACTATCGACGGCCCGACCGACCTTGCGTTTTCTGAGGACGTGACGAAACGTTTCGAATCGTGCGGCTGGCATGTTTCCGAAGTCGCGGACGGCAACGATCTGCGGGCGATCGAAGACGCGATCAAGGCCGCACAGAAGATAAAAGACAAACCAAAGCTTATTCGCGTGAAGACGATCATCGGCTACGGCATGCCGAAACAAGGCACCAGCAAGGCACATTCGGACGCACCCGGCGTGGATGCCGTGAAGGAAACAAAACGCAACCTCGACTGGCCAGAAGATAAGAGCTTCTTCATTCCGAAGGAGGTACTGTCGCATTTCCGCTCGGCGGTAAAAAACGGTGCGAAGCTCGAAAAGGAATGGGAAGCTTCAGTAAAAAAATACGAAAAAACGTTTCCTGATCTTGGTAAGACTTTGCGGGATACTCGGACTGCAAAGCTTCCGGACGGCTGGGAAAATAGCCTTCCGAAATTCGACGGCGTAGAGGCAAAAGCAACCCGTGCTTATTCCGGTGAAGTGATCAACGCCATCGCCGACAAGATACCGCAGCTTATCGGCGGTTCGGGCGACCTGACGCCTTCGAACAATACTTATATAAAATCGTCGGCTAATTTCGCGTCGGGCGGTTTTCAGAACCGCAACATCCATTTCGGCATCCGCGAACACGCGATGGGTTCGACGATGAACGGCATGGCCCTGTACGGCAGCGTAATACCGTTCGGCGGAACGTTTCAAACGTTTTCCGATTACATGCGGCCGGCGATTAGGTTAGCCGCTCTTTCGCACATCCGCGTGCTGTTCGTATTCACCCACGATTCCATCGGCCTGGGCGAAGACGGTCCGACGCATCAGTCGGTCGAACATCTTGCGGCCTTAAGAGCAATCCCGAACCTCGCCGTCACCCGCCCGTGCGACGCCCACGAAACCCGCGAAGCCTGGCGTGCCGCGCTTCTCCGAGACAGCGGTCCGACCGCGTTCGCCTTCTCTCGCCAAAAGGTAGCTCTCATCGACCGCAAAAAATACGCGGACGCAAAAGGCCTCCACAAAGGAGCGTACATTTTGGCCGAAGCCGAGAATAGCGCCGGCAAAAAAATTGCGCCGAAACTAATCCTCATTGCCACCGGCTCCGAAGTCGGCCTGGCAATGGACGCCCGCGAAAAATTAAACAAATCCGGCACCCCAACCCGCGTCGTCTCAATGCCTTGCTGGGAATTTTTCGACGTACAATCAGCCAAATACAAAGAATCCGTCCTGCCCGCGAAAGTAAAAGCCCGCCTCGCCATCGAAGCCGGCGTAAGTTTAGGTTGGTCAAAGTACGTCGGCGATAACGGCGATACACTTACAGTCGACCGCTTCGGTGCGTCCGCCCCAGCCGAAGATGTATTTCGTGACTACGGTTTCACGGTCGAAAACGTAATAAGAAAAGCTAGGAAAATTTTCTAACGAGGCCGACAATGCAGATCGAGCAAATCAAAACACCTTCACTTTTGCTCGATGTCGCGAGCGTTCGTCGAAACGCATTCCGGATGGGCGAGATCGCCCACCGCAACAGCAGCAGCCTGCGGCCGCATGTTAAGACGCATAAGAGCATTGAGGTGGCACGGATTCAGACGGCCGGGCATGGCGGGGCGATTACTGTTTCGACGCTTGCCGAGGCTAAGGCATTTTCGAAGCATGGGTTTAACGACATCACGTATGCGGTGCCGATAGAACGCGGGAAGTTTGCGGACGCTGTTGAAATAATTCAAAGCGGTGTAAAACTGAATCTTTTAACGGATGATGCCGACACGGTTAAAGCTCTCGACGAGGCGGCCGAGAAAGCGGGCGGGCGGTTCGATGTGTTTGTAAAGATCGATTGCGGCACGCATCGCGTCGGCGTCGAGCCTCACACGGCGGAGGCGGTTGAGATTCCGCGGCTGATCTCCGATGCAAAGAACCTGAACTTCGCCGGTATTCTGACACACGCCGGGCACTCTTATGACGTAAAGACCAAAGACGAAATTCTCGACGTAGCCCGGCACGAACGCGATGTGATGGTCGAGCTGGCCGAGCGTCTTCGTGACCTGAGCATCGACGTTCCGACGGTCAGCATCGGCTCGACGCCGACAATGAGCGTGGTAGATCATCTCGAAGGCATCGACGAGATCCGGCCCGGCAATTATATTTTCTTCGATGCGTTTCAGGCCACGCTCGGCAGTTGTACATTCGGCGATACGGCATTGACCGTGCTTACGGCGGTCATCCATAAAGACCGTACGCGAAAACGAATTGTTGTCGATGCAGGTGCGATCGCACTTTCAAAAGACCGCGGCCCGGTCCACGCGGACACGGGCTGCGGCTACGGCCATGTACTTGATTTGGAAGGTAACGAAACCGGAATGCGTGTCACCGGCCTTTCGCAAGAACATGGCGAGATTGGCGCCGGCGAAAGCGACGTTTTCCACCGCATCAAGATTGGCGACCGGCTGCGTATTCTTGCAAATCATTCCTGCCTGACGGCGGCCCAACACTTGCATTATAATGTGATCGAGGACTGCAAAATAGTTGATCGTTGGGAAAGATTTGGCGGATGGTAGATCAATGCGGAAGCCCGCGCGTGAGCAAGGGCGTAGTCGATAGGTTGGACATTACGCCCTTGCTCACGCGCGGGCTTCCGCACTCTGGGCAACTTTCGCTTTCTTTATTTCAAATCCGATCACGACTATGAACAAGGAAACCCTTCGGCAACAATTTGATCGATGTTATGACGAAAACGGCTGGTTCGTAGCGGTGCGGAACGCCGTCGAGGGCATCACGGCGGAGCAGGCTGCGTGGCGGCCGGACGGGGCGGACAATTCCATTTGGGAAACGCTTGCACATCTCAACTATTACAACAATGCGTACCTGGTGCGGTTCCGGGACGAGGATTACGAGTATAAAGTGGCGTCGAATGATGATACGTTTGCCGGCTCGACCGAGGTGTCGGAGGACGATTGGCAGGATGAGATTGCGAAATTCGATTCGGTGATGGATGAATGGCGCGGCCTGCTGGCGGCCGCGGATGAGTCAAAATTTGCCTCACCCGTACGGAACAAAGAAGACAGAAATTGGGGAGAGTTGCTGGCCGACATAAACGCGCATAACGCGTATCACGGCGGCCAGATTTTACTGTTAAGAAAATTGCAAGGAAGTTGGAATAGCGAAGACGGCGTTTCCTAAACTTCGCGGAGCCTTCCGTTCGAAAACACAAAACGGGTTTTGCCCTTTATGCTCGGACAGCAGCCGCCGTCATCCTTGCTCCAACGCATTGTGTCGAGATAGATCGTGCGGCCAGAAATGCGTTTAAGCTCGACATTCCGGCTCAACTTTCCGCCGACGGTTTTATCGACGGATAGCACGTACCTGTTCCCTTTGCGAAGAAACACCGCAATGCTCTGGCCGTAAGAATTCCCGCCGCCGAAACCTTCCAGCGTGTAAAGCACTACCAGATCATTCTTGCGGTCGCCGTTCATATCCGCGAAGACGATCTTTCTTGCTTCGGGATATTCTTCCGCATCGACGGCTTTGGCCTGACGCGTAAGAAATTTGACGACCTCCGGCGGCGCGTCGGTTTGGGCTTGTGAAGAAAATGCAAAAACGAAGACGAATAAGAACGAAGTGAAAATAAGAAAAGCGGTCTTTTTCATTGAAAACTCCTGTTTTATGTATTGGTTCCGGTCAGGAGAGAGAGTTTATTTGTCACCGGTCGAACAATAGACGAGCTGCTTTTCGCAATTTGCCGACCACATCTTTTTCCGACGGAGTATTTTCCGGATAAACCATATTCGTGTTGAAAACCAGTATCGAAGCCTGCCTGGTCGCGGGTTCAAAATCGATATAACTGATAAAGCCGTTCTGGTCGCCGCCGTGTCCGATGAAGGTGCGGTTGTTTCTTGTGTCGATGAAGTAGATCAGGCCGATATCGGTCGTAAAGCCGCGGTTGCCGTTTGCATCGACGGCGGTGGGAAGTTGCGGCTGCCACATTTCTTCGAGGGATGAGCGTTTCAGTATTACGTCGTAGTCGCCTTTCACCGCCCCGTCACCCGAAGCGGGTGCCACCCCTCCTAAGACTTGGGAGTTTCGATCGCTCCCGGTTCCGACAAGAAAATTCAGATACTTGACCATATCCGAGATAGGCGAATTCAGGCCGCTGTTTGAGACGGTTATTCCGGTGTTCGCATCGAAAACGCCTTCGGTTCGTTTGCCGTCGCGGATGTAGTAACTGTGCGAGCGATATTTCAACAAGTGCGGCGGCGTAGTGTCGAAATAAGTGCGGTGCATTTCCAGCGGCCGCAGGATGTTCTTGTCGATGTATGCCTCGTACGGGTCGCCGGACAGCTTTTCAATGATGCGGGAGAGATAGATGATTGCCGGGTTGGAATAGCTGAACTTGCCGCCCGGTTTAAAGAGCACCTCGGTGTACGGGAACATCGCTACCAACTGCGACCATTCGGTCGGCTCGAACGGCTCCCACGGTTTGCCGCTGCCCCACGGCCAGGTGCCGTTGCGAAAGCCGCCGGAATGGGTCATCAAATGACGAATTGTGATCTCGTCCATCGAACCGAACGGGTTGTGAATGGCACACAATTCCGGTACGTATTTCGTAACCGGATCGTCCAGTTTCAACAGTCCGCGGTCGCGCAGCTGCATGATCGCGATTCCCGTAAACGGCTTTGTGTTTGACGCCCAGTGATAGATCGTGTCTGCGTTAACGGACTGTTTTTTCTCAAGGTTTGCCGAGCCGACGTGGTCTTCGAACAGGACTTTATTGTCCTTTAGGAAAACGAAGCTGCTGCCGACGATTCCTGCGTCGGCGAGCTCTTTTCGGTACGTTTCCTTGAACTTTCCGAACTTTGCGTCATCCGTCTGGGCTTGAGCATTCATCACGGCTATCAGGGCGAGTAAGAGCAACGCGGTGGCCGCTCGGCGCACATTCATCTGGTTTACCTCCTTCGGCTTGATTTGAAACGGCTTCGAAGATAATAATTATCGCCTTCGGGATTTACAAATTTTGTGGCCTGGTTTCATCTTGTCTTTGGGATAATATTGTTTTTCGTTTTCACGACGAGGGACAACTACATTATCGGCGGCCTACGGCAGAAACACGACCGGTAGGGAGTGTGCCCCGCTAATGCAGAAGCCCGCGCGTAAGCAAGGGCGTAATCGATACGTTGCACATTACGCCCTTGCTTACGCGCGGGCTTCTGCAAACCTCTGCACTCGCTACCGCTCGTGTTTCCGCCTGTACTACAATAGCCTTTTATGAGCGTTTACGAAGAACTATCCGAGACACAACAATTCGCCTGCCGCGTCATAGCCGATCACGCCCGGTCGACAGCGTTCGCCATCGCCGACGGCATCCTGCCCGGCAACGAAGGCCGCAATTACGTCCTCCGCAAAATAATGCGCCGCGCCATCTATCACGGCCGCGAACATCTTGGATTGAAAGACGCTTTCTTCTACAAAGTATGCGATCTGGTCGTCGAAAACTTCTCGACCGCCTTTCCCGAACTTGCCGTTCAACGGGATTTTATCGGGAAGATGGTGCGGCTTGAGGAGGAGCGGTTTGGGAATACATTAACGGTTGGATTGAAACTTCTTGACGAACGGTTATCGATCTATGGAGCGAACGAAATCCTTATTGATACGCATGGCACGAAATACTACCCCGAACCCGCGATATCGTTTAATGAGGTAGCGGTCTTATACGATACCCATGGAACGCCAGTGGATCTTATCTTTGTAAAGCTCACGGAAAGGCCGTACACGTTGACAACTTCTTCAGGGGAAAGTGTCACTTCTGTTGAGCTAGACGAAGATGCGTTCAGAAAGTTTTTTGACGAGTCGCTGCAACAATTGCAAAAACGGTCGGGAATCGGCCAGACCCAGCGTAAATCGGAAATCAGTCCTTTGTATGCCGAGGTGCTCGGAAAAGTCGGCGCAAATAAGTTTCACGGTTACGACACCACATCGCGCGAAGGCTCTAAGGTCGTTGGGATTCTCGATGGCGACAGGCAGATCGATATTTTGAGCGAAGGCGAGCTGGGCAGTGTGATTCTCGATCAGACACCGTTTTATGCGGAGTCGGGCGGGCAGGTCGGCGATACCGGAGTATTGGTCGGCGCCGTGCCGCCTGCTGACGCGGGCGGTTCTGCCTTGCACGCAACGGTGGCGGATACTTATTCACCGGTTGCGGGATTGATTATTCATAAGGTCAAGGTCGATCAGGGATCGATCAAACCGGGTGACGCGGTAGCCGCCATCGTCGATGTCGAGAAACGCGATGCGACGAGAAGAAATCATACCGCGACGCACCTTGTTCATGCTGCCTTGAAAGAGGTTTTAGGCACGCACGTGAAGCAGGCCGGATCGGTCGTTGCGCCGAATTATCTGCGGTTCGACTTTACTCATTATCAGCCGATGAGCGACGCCGAGATCACTGAGGTCGAGGATCTTGTAAACCGCTATATCCTGCAAAACGAGCCGGTTACGACCGACATGATGGCGATCGAGGACGCGATGAGGAGCGGGGCGGTGGCGATGTTCGGCGAAAAGTACGGGTCTGAGGTTCGCGTTCTTAGCGTTGGCGACGGAAAGTTTTCGCGTGAGCTGTGCGGCGGAACTCATGTGCGTGCGACCGGCGATATCGGGAGCTTTAAAATCACCGCCGACGAAGCTATCGCTTCCGGCGTTCGACGCATCAGAGCAATTACCGGTTTCGACGCCTTCTCGCGCTTCCGCGAGGACGAGGTTCTTATCGATCGAAGCCTTGATGTTTTAAAAACGCAGCGTGATCAGTTGCCGAACGCCATCGAAAAGCTTCAGGACGAGCTAAAGCGTACGCGAAAAGAGATCGACGATCTCAAGCTAAAAATTGCAACCGGGCAGATCGGCGGAGCGTCTTCTAATGGTGACGAAGCACGCGAGGTTGCAGGCGTAAAAGTCCTTGGCAAGATCGTCGACGGACTCGATTCGAACGGAATGCGTCAGCTTTCGGATACGCTTCTGGCAAGGCTCAAATCGGGCGTGGTGGTTCTCGGACGAAGCGAAGAAGGAAAGGCCGGAATAATCGTCCGCGTTTCCGACGATCTTAAAGAAAAGGTCAAAGCCGGCAACGTGATCAAAGAGATCGTGCCGATCGTAGGCGGCAAAGGCGGCGGCCGCCCCGATATGGCCGAAGGCGGCGGCCCCGAAACGGCAAAACTGAACGAGGCGATCGAAGCGAGCTATAAAGTTATTGAAACTTTTTTGATCACTTAACGCAGAGCACGAGTGCAGAAGCCCGCCTGGTTAGCAAGGGCGTAACACGCGACGTTGAGTGTTACGCCCTCGCTAACCGTGCGGGCTTCTGCATTGAGTGCAACAAAGTTGTTATAAAAGCGTTCAATACGGTGTTTAGTTTTTTGAGATCGTTGAGTGGAGATGTCTTTGTCGTCGGAGTGTAAGCGTCTCGCTTGCACGAGTGCGAAGCACAAAAACGGTCGCACGAATTCGATATTGATCGCTTTCGCGATCACGCAAGCGGGACGCTAGCGGTCCGACGAGATGGAAAATGCTTACCGGACAACAACTTGGGAAATACGAGATCCGGTCGAAGATCGGCGAGGGCGGCATGGGCGAGGTCTACTCGGCGCACGACGCCGAGCTCGGCCGCAGCGTTGCGATAAAACTTCTTCCCACTGAGTTTACGACCGATGACGACCGCAAAGCCCGCTTTCGTCAGGAAGCCCGTGTCGTCTCCGCGTTAAACCATCCGAACATCATCACGATCTACGAGATCGGCGAGGACGACAACGGCAGCTTTCTCGCGACCGAGTTCGTCGAGGGACGTACTTTGCGTGAGGTCATTAAAAAAGGGTCGATGACGCTGCCGCGCATTCTGCGTATTGCCGAGCAGACCGCCAACGCACTTGTCGCCGCCCACGCAGCCGATATCGTCCACCGCGACATCAAACCGGAAAACATAATGGTCCGCCACGATTCGATCGTTAAGGTGCTCGATTTCGGACTGGCAAAACCCAACGAGCAGATCATTATCTCCGGCGATACCGAAAGCAACCGCACCGTGCCGGGAACGATAATGGGCAGTGCCCGTTACATGTCGCCGGAGCAGGCCCGCGGCCAGGATGTCGACGGCCGCACCGATATCTGGAGCCTCGGCGTCGTTCTTTATGAAATGCTGACCGGCACGGTTCCGTTCGATGGCGAAACCACGACCGACACGCTCGCCGCCGTTATCTATAAAGAGCCCGAACCGCTTTGGCATATTCTGCCTAATGCTCCGCCGGAGCTGCAGCGGATCATCCGCAAGTCGTTGCAAAAAGATCGCGAGGAGCGGTATCAGGACGTAAAGGATTTTGCGCTCGACCTAAAAGAGCTGCTTTATGAAATCGAACACGCGAACAGCGGGAGCCGTTCCGCACACACGACCTCGTCGCCGAATTTCAGCGAAAACCCGACGATCATTCATCGCACGATCAGCGGCGATCATTCAACGGTTCGAAGCGTAATTGTCACGTCTTACCAAAGCGCGCAAGCCTCAAGAAAACGGCCGCGATTTGCCATGCTCGCCCTGCCCGTGCTGGCAATATTGTTGCTCGTTCTTGGCGGATACGCTTTTTACAGTTGGAGCACGGCGGAAAGGCCCCTCGCCGCCGCGGCATTCGTCCGACCGCAGATCTCGCGAATCAATACCGACGGACGTGTGCTTCTGCCGGCAATTTCGCCGGACGGAAAATACGTAGCCTATGTTTCCGGCGAATTCGGCCGCCGCAGTTTGGTTGTCCGGCAGATCGCGACCGACAGCCTTGTCACGGTCGTTCCGCCGACCAATCTTAATCTGCAGTCGATCACGTTCTCGCCCACCGGCGATTACATCTATTATTGCCAGACGAGCACCGATTTTTCGATCAATACTTTGTATCAGGTGCCGACGCTTGGCGGCACGCCGAAGAAGCTGATCGAGGATGTGGACAGTCCGGTCACATTCTCGCCGGACGGCAAGCAATTCGCGTTCGTCCGCCATCGCTCCGAGCCGAACGAAGATGTGATCTTCGTCGCCGATACCGCAACACTCGCGATCGAGCCGCTGATCTCGAACCGCGAAACGCCTTATAACTTTTTCGCGTTTCGCCTCGCGTGGTCGCCGGACGGCAAGATGCTTCTTGCCGGAGCGGGAAAACGGCAGAGCGGCTTTGTCGCCAACACGGACGTTGTCGAGATATCGATCGACGAAAAAAAGGTTCGTCCGTTGAATCAGCGTGAGTTTTTCGACATCAAGAACGTCGTCTGGTTTGCCGATGGATCGGGTTTCGTGTTCTCGGGCCGCGAAAGCCAGAACGGGCCAAACCAGATCTGGCGTGCTGCATACCCGTCGGGCGAGACAGAACAGATTACGAACGACTTTAACGATTATCTCGAACTCAGCGTCTCCGCCGACGGCCGCAATATCGTGACCGTCAAGGGCGACACGGTTTCGTCCGTCTGGCGCTATTCGCCCGCGTCGAAAAAGAACACACAGCTTACAAACGATTCGCGCAACCTTGAGGGCTTGCTCGGCCTGGTCCAGCGACGCGACGGCAAGCTTATTTTCACCCGCAACCAAGGCAAGGAAGCCGATCTTTGGATAGCCGACGGCGAAGGGAAAAATGCCAGTGCCCTGCTTGCAGAACCCGGTTTTTCGGTTGGCCCGGTCACGACACCCGACGGCCGATATGTCGTATTCAACCTGCAAAAAGACAAATCGTCCGGCATTTGGCGGACCGATGCGGACGGCAAGAACGCGGTCCGCTTGACCGATCTGGACGCCGATCACCTGGACATGAATCCACAGGTGACGCCGGACGGAAAGGCTGTAATATTTCAACGAAAAAGCGCCGAGGATGAACGCTGTGTATTGATGAAGGTGCCGGTCACGGGCGGCCCGGCCGAGCCGTTTTATTCGGCCGAGAACCTAAGCATTCTTCAGCCCCGCATCTCGCCGGACGGCAAGCATCTTGCCTACTCGGTTTACGATGTTCGTAATTTCCAAAAGAAGTTGATGATCGCGACGCTGGACGGCGACCGTTTTGGCAGGATCGAGCGCGAGCTTGAATATAATTTGATCAATCAGTTCACGTGGTCACCGGACA
Source organism: Acidobacteriota bacterium (assembly GCA_013140875.1). Lineage (GTDB taxonomy): Bacteria > Acidobacteriota > Blastocatellia > Pyrinomonadales > Pyrinomonadaceae > OLB17. The sequence continues at coordinate 7,035 of JABFSB010000423.1, read as the reverse complement.
GCAAGACGTTGACCGTGCTGACAAATCGGGGCAGTTCGCAGAACATCTGGCGTCAACCGATCGACGGTTCGGCGCCGACGCAGATAACCGATTTCGATTCCGGCAAGATCCTGAATTTTGCGTGGGCCGCCGACGGGAAGGATCTGCTCATCGCTCGCGGCAATACGAACAACGACCTGATATTGATAAAGGACACCGAACGGCCAGGTGATTCATCGACCATCGCTGCTTCGCGTTCCGGCCGAAAGCCAACATTCATCGAACGGCTCACGTCAGTCTTTACCGACGCTCGCTGACGAATTCGGATACGCCCGAAAAGAGCGGGGGCAAGCCCGCCTTCCTCACCTGATATCGATGGCGAGTTGAAAGGTAATCCGATACTGCTCATTTCGAAACGTTTGGTTGAACGATGTCAACATTCGCAGATTCGCAAGTCAGGAAGGCGGGCTTGCCCCCGCTCTTCATCCTCTACCCCCGGACTATGCCGCAAGCGTCTTTTCAGACACATCGACGATTTCGTAACTCGTGACAATCTCCGCCGTCGGCCGAACCGTTGCTCCCACGGAACAGTAAGTTTCATCCGAAAGCTTGATCGCGTCGGCGACGGCTTTTTCGGATATGTTGCGACCGTGGACTATGTGCTTTATGTGAAATTTGATGAATGCCCGCGGATGTTCCTCGCGCCGTTCGCCACTGATTTCGACTCTATAGTCGGTCACGTCCTGGCGTTTCTTTTTCAGGATCGATTGGACGTCGAAAGCCGTTCAGCCCGCGACCGCAACGAGCAGATCCTCAAGCGGCGTCGGTGCCGCCCGTCGTTCGCTGTTCGCGTCCATCAATTGCGCATGCCCGCTCGGCGGGATGCCGACGAACATATCGTCCCCGGCGTACCTGACCACTGCATTGTAATTTCCCGTCGCCATAAAGTTTCTCCCTAACTTGCCGCGTGATAATAACACCCGACAAACGAAATCTTCACTCCGCGAACTCTGCGACAAACTCCGCGCTCCCTGCGTTGAAAATCCCTTAACCGCAAAGTACGCAGAGTTTTACGCAAAGTTCGCGAAGGTCCGCCAAAAATCAAATCGACGCTGTTGCCGGTTTACCGCATCCGGCCGGCGTGTTCGAGCGGTGTATGTGAATCTCATCGTCATCGTCCGGCTTTGCTTTTTTATTCGCCGTAATCAGCGCGACCGACACGACGATTATAAACGCACCGATCAACATCTGAGCGCTCAGCGATTCGCCCGCGATGCTCCAGCCCAGGAATACCGCGATCACCGGATTCACGTACGCATAAGTCGCGACCATCGAAGGCTGGGCATTTTTCAACAGCCAGCTATACGCGGTAAAACCGATCAGCGAACCGAAGACGATCAAGTATAGCAACGCATAAACCGAATTGCTCGAAACCGCCGCCGGATCGAACCGCGACCATTCGCCGCGTATAACGCCGACCAGAAGAAGCGAGACGCTACCGGCGATCATCTGCATACCGGCCGTCATTATCGACGATTTCGGCGTCGGCGATTTCAGACCGTAGATCGAACCCGTCGCCCACGACAGAGCGCCGCCGATAACGGCAAGCGTTCCGATCAACTGGCCGTAACCGCCCGCCGAATTCGCACTCGCCGGTTGTCCGCCGATCAGCATCCAAACGCCGATAAATCCTACCAGCAGGCCGAGTGCAACTTTCCAGTTCGGCCGCCCGGTGCGAAGCCACAGCCAGCTAAGCAGCACGATCCATAACGGTTCGGTCGCCACCAACAGTGCCGACAAACTGGACGAAATATAATGCTGCGCCAGCACCACGCCGCCATTGCCGCCAAGCAGCAAAAACGTGCCGACAACGAACGCCGTCTTCCAATGCTCTTTTTTTGGACGTTCGTAATCCTTCGAAAAACGCGCCCACGCAAACAGGATCGAACCGGCGATGAGAAACCTTGCACCCGCCATCAAAAACGGCGGCAGCGTTTGTATCGAATATTTGACCGCCAGATAGGTCGACCCCCAAAACACATAAACGGCGGCGAACGCCGCGATCAGCACGATCAGATTCTTTTTATTTGCCAGTGTTGCCTGCGTCATCATTCCACCCCTTGAGTTACCTCTTTTTTCCCTTCGCTGCGGCGGCTGAAATGCAGCGGTCCAGCGGCAGTGCAGTCGTTTCCTTTACCGTATGCAGCACGACCGTAGTCCGCGTTGAAATCACCATCGGCACCGACTTGAGCTTTTCCCGCAGCAGAACGGCCAGGTCTTCCGGATCGCGCGCCCGCACCTTTAACAGGTACGAATCGTCACCCGCTACATCGTGGACTTCCAAAACCTCTGGAATTTCGGCCAGCAATTGATCGGTCCCGTCGCCGCACTCATTTGTCTTTACAAAAACGAACGCGATCAGCCCGAACCCGACCTGCTTCGCGTCCACCGAGGCCGAATAACCCTGAATTATTCCCTTCTCTTCCAGCTTCCTGATCCGCTCCAAAACCGCCGAAGCCGCCAACCCGACCCGCCGCGCGATCTCAGCATTCGATTCCCGTCCGTCCTGCTGAATAATAGTTAATATTTTCTTATCAATATCGTCGATCATTTCGTTATTATCGTCATAGACAGAATAATCGTCGGCAAATGAATTGTCAAGCGAAATATTCGTCGCTAACCACCTGACGACGGTGGCCACAAGCGATCTTCGCCGTTTAGCCGGTTTCCCTAATATGTGCTTTGGAACCATTTTTTTTTCCTTTCCTCTTATTCCTCCCCTTCCGTGGTTAAAGTTCTTCTCCACTCACCCGTTAAAGAAAACTAACCACGGAAGGAGAGGAATAAGAAGAAAGAAAGAAGGCTTAGTAATTTCGAAACGAGCGCCTGGGCTTTCTCCGCGAACTTTGCGAAAAACTCTGCGTTCTCTGCGTTTGACGAAGTTTTTAACGCAGCGGCCGCTGAGGTTTCGCAGAGCCCTTGCGTCTGAACGGCATTCCTTTACAATTCGGTGTATGCCTGTTGGTTATTTCAGCCTGATCCTGCATGCGCACCTTCCGTTTGTGAGGCACCCGGAGTATCCGTCGTTTCTTGAGGAAGACTGGCTTTACGAGGCGATAACCGAGGTTTACCTGCCGATAATTTTCATTTTGCAAAACCTCCATGAGGCTGGGGCGAAGCCGCGGCTGGCAATGAACGTCTCGCCGCCGCTGTGCGAAATGCTGGCCGACAAGCTTTTGGAAGAACGTTATACGGCCCATCTCGAACGGCTGCTGGAACTTGCGGAAAAAGAACTAGTGCGTGTCGAGCGTGAGGCGAGAGAGTTTTTGCCAGTCGTGCGGATGTATGTCGAGAATCTTTCGGCGTCGCTCAACCTTTGGAACGATCGCTACGGCCGCAATCTGATCAACGCATTTCGCGAGCTGCAGGAAGAAGGCGTCGTCGAGATAATCACCTGCGGTGCGACCCACGGCTTTATGCCGCTGATCTCGACGATTGAATCGCGTCGGGCGCAAGTTGAGGTTGCAGTTGCCAATTACAAAAAGCACTTTGGCCGACAGCCGCGCGGCATCTGGCTGCCGGAATGCGCTTATGAGCCGGGCATCGAAGACCTGTTGAAGGACGCCGGCATCGAGTATTTCATCTCGGACACGCACGCCATTTTGTACGGCGATCCGCGGCCGAAATACGGCGTCCACGCTCCCGTCGTGTGCCCGAACGGCACGGCCGTTTTCGCCCGCGATGTCGAGACAAGCCAGCAGGTTTGGAGCGACGTGGTCGGTTATCCGGGCAGCGACGTTTATCGTGAATTTTATCGCGACATCGGCTGGGATCTGCCGCTCGATTACCTCGCGCCGTATCTGGATGAAAACCTTGAGCGAAAGCACCTCGGCCTAAAATATCACCGCATCACCGGCCGCAACGTGCCGCAGCAGTTGAAGCTGCCATACGACCCGGCCGCCGCCCGTGAAAAAGCGGCCGAGAATGCGATGCATTTTATCGGCGAGCGGATCAAACAGGCCCACATGCTGCGTGAAGCGTTTGACGGCCATCCGCCGCTGGTCGTCTCGCCCTACGACGCCGAGCTGTACGGCCATTGGTGGTTTGAGGGACCGCAGTTTATCGATTTCTTTTTTAAGAAACTCCACTTCGATCAATCGGAGATCGCCGCCGTCACACCCGGCGATTTTCTCGATTCCGAAGTGCCGATTCAGGTCCAACGGCCGACCGCTTCGTCTTGGGGCGAAAACGGATACTATAAGGTTTGGATAAACGAAGGAAATTCGTGGATGTACCCGTTCCAGCACGACGCCGAGCGACGGATGACGGCGCTGGCGAACAAGTTCGCTGTCCAAAGTCGCGAGTCCAAAGTCCAAAGTCAAGAATCTGGGAACAGACTTGGGACGTTGGACGTGGGACTTGGGACCAGGATTTTGAATCAGCTCGCCCGCGAACTCCTGCTTGCGCAATCGAGCGACTGGGCGTTCCAGATCTATCAGGGCACGACGGTCGAATATTCGTCACGCCGCTTTACGTCTCACATTCACCGTTTTGATCTGCTGGCGAAGATGCTCGAAACCGGCAACGTCGACGAACCGCTCCTCGCCGAGATCGAAGGCCGCGACAATATCTTTGCGGAGATCGATTTTCGGGTTTACTGCACCGACTGACAAAAAAAGAGGCCGCCCTTTTGAGACTGCCTCTTTCATCTAAGGTTGAACAAACGGTTAGTGCACCATGAAGTCCGCGGCCGGAACATCGCCCATCTGCCCCCACGGACCACTGGTCGTGATCTCGCGAACGCCGACGGTCATAATGTAGAACCTGCCCGGCGTACCCTCACGCCAGACGGCGTAATCGGTACGGCCATCGCCGTCGTAATCGCCCGGGGTGACATAGTCGGTAGCGGCGACACCCCACAGATCCGATACTAGAGTCGTTCCTGCCGTAGCACTCGGCTCAAATTCCCAACGAATATTTGCGCCGTCGGCCCTGACGACCGCGACGTCGGACTTGCCGTCATCGTCAAAATCGCCGGTCACGACCGTATCCGTCTTAAGGCCGAACATTTCGCTGCTTTGAGCACCGGTCGCCATACGTTTCCAGAAACGGCCGTTGACGCCGTTCGCGTCGTCCCGCTGGATGACGAAATCGTTTTTGCCGTCGCCGTCATAATCGCCCGGCGCGGGCGTATCGCCTCCCTGGCCCCAAGGAATAGTAGTAAACCCGCCGCCGCCAAGCGGACGGTAGTACCAGAAGCTCTGATCGGCCGGCGTGGCACCGCCGCGATACAGCGCCAGATCCGCCCGGCCGTCGCCGTCGTAATCGCCGACCACCGTGGCATCGTCGCCGTTCTGTCCGAACGACTCCATATACATCGTATGGGTCAGGCTTCGCACAAGATAAAACGTGCCCGTGCTGGGCCGGAATACGCCAAAGTCGGCCTGTCCGTCGCCATCGTAATCATCCGAGAAGAACTGGTCGGACGCGATGCCCCAGTCGGTCGCCAGGACCGGATCGCCGTCCCGATACGCCGTGTGCCATCTCACCTGGCCCGACGTTCCGCCGCCGATATTCCTGAGCAGAACGTAATCGGTCTTTCCGTCGGCATTCATATCAAGCGGAGAAATGTTGGCCGGCGGCATCGGGCCGCTCCCGACCGTGACGTCCTGCATGGTAACCGTGTAAGGTCCTGAATTGGTAGTAGGTGGAGTGTTAGCGGCATAGAAGCTATCCACAAAAAGGTAAAGCGGCACCCCTAAAGGCAACGAATTCATTTTCGTTGCATTGATAATTTCCGGAGTGTTATCGAAATTGACATCGGTTCCGACAAGGCAGTTTGTAGCTGTGTTCCCGGTTCCGGCCGGGCACGCTGTTCCTGAGCTGTTAAGAATGTAGACAGAAGTGTCATAGGTCGCATTTCCCGGAGTTACGGTAATCCTGGGATTAGCTCCCCGTGCTGACAGCGTAAACGTATAAATATGATCCGGAGCCATCGCCGACGAATAGGTGGCGGCATAGCCCTCGATACAGCCAATCGTAGCATTTATTCGGGCAGTGCCAACCGTGTTATTGGCCCCGGCTGTTGTGCCTGAGTCGGTAAAAGGAGTTGCCGCCGTATAAGTGCCCGAGGGAATCGTCGTACCGGGACAATTATCGCCCCCGGTGAACACTTCCAGCATGTTAAACTCAGACTTTTGGCCGGGGAGCCTGTACTCACTTTGACGACGAAGAAGGTCCGGTTTAGAACATGCGCCGCGCTTGAGCTGTTGCACAAGTTCGGAAGCCTGTTTTGCTATCCTCGGCGGAATCGCTTTTTGATTCTCTTTTGCCGCGACCTGGGACGACTGCGAAGCAATAATCGCAGCGGCCCCCGCAAACACGGAAAGGTACCCCAGGTTTCGCCGCCATCGCTCTAACTCGGCGGCAGGCGAAAGGGTTTTCCGACCGAGTATGTCGGACTGCCCCAAGTTCACTTTTGTAAATCTCATTCCTTTTCCTCCTCAAAATACTACTATGATTACAGTCCAATACGCCCAAAATCCGTCGAAGGATAATATTCGGAGAGCCGACGAATTCGCTCTTTCTGCTGATCGTTTAGCCCGGTCTTTCCGCGTCCGGCCACGCCCTTGTTGAACCGGATCTTGCGGGTTTCCGATTCCGTCTCTTTAACTTTGGTTTCAATGGCCTTTTCAGGAGCACCCAGGCCATAGAATTCCAGAACATCCCGGATCGCTTCCGTCTTGTCGGCGATCAGATCTTCATACCGAAGCCACTTTATATCCAGCCGTCTTTGCCGTTCGACAAGGTCCCATGACGCGACGAACTGAAAATACCAGGGAATTACATTATCTATGAGCAGATCGGCCTTTTTTATTTCGTCCAGGCCTTGAAAGTCCGCCCGGAAGTAAGAATTGAAGAAAGCTCCCTGATTGTTATAAAAATCGAGCAGGCTCATCACCGAGTCGAAAATATTCCTGACCAGCACAATGGTGCGAATGCCACATGCCTGCATCAGGTAAACGTTGGCGTCCGATGCCCGGCAATGCTGTTGGG
>JABFSB010000073.1 GCA_013140875.1 Acidobacteriota bacterium | reverse complement strand
ATGTGCGGAAATCGCCCATCACGCCCACCGAATTGACCGGCAGCAAAACGGCAAAAGCCTGCCATACGTCCGAATAAATGCCGAAATTCTTTAACTCCTGGATATATATTTTATCGGCCTTTTGCAAAAGTTCGACCTTTTCGGGGGTGATGTCACCCAGTATCCGTACGCCCAGGCCAGGGCCCGGAAACGGATGCCGTTCGAGGATCATTTCCGGAATGCCAAGGTCGCGGCCGATCAGGCGTACTTCGTCCTTGAATAATTCCCGCAGCGGCTCGATCAATTTGAGATTCATTTTGTCGGGCAAGCCGCCGACGTTGTGATGCGATTTGATCGTAACCGAGGCTCCCCGCAGGCTAACTGACTCGATCACGTCCGGATAAAGTGTGCCCTGCACCAGCCACTTAACATCGCCGATTCGTTTCGCTTCGGTATCGAATACGTCGATGAACTTCGCGCCGATAGCCTTCCTCTTTTTCTCGGGATCGACGACGTCTTTGAGCGCCGCATAAAAATCCTGCGACGCATCGACACCGGCAACGTTGAGGTGCAGATTCTCTTTGTAAACCTGAAGCGTATCTTCGAATTCGCGATAACGCAGCAGGCCGTTGTTGACAAAGATACACGCCTGCCTTTCGCCTATCGCCTCGTGCACGAGGACCGCCGCAACGGTCGAATCGACGCCGCCCGAAAGTCCGCAGACCACATTCCCCGCCGGCCCAACCGTTTCGCGAATCTTTTCGATCTCTTCCTTGATAAAACTCGCCGGCGTCCAATCGCCTTTGCATTTGCAGATCTCAAATATGAAATTTCTTAAAACTTCCTTCCCAAGCGGCGTGTGCGAAACTTCCGGATGAAACTGAACGCAGTAGATGGAGCGTTCGTCATTTTCGATCGCGGTCACGACATCGCCGGTTGTTGCTGTTTTATTAAAGCCCGGCGGTATTTCGGTCACGTGATCGCCGTGGCTCATCCACGCATCCAACTCGAACGGAAGCTCATTGAAAAGCTTTGTCTTTCCACTCAGCACCTTGACCTTTGCGTGGCCGTATTCGCGCCGGGCGGCGGGTTCCGACCGGCCGCCGAGGTCGATCGCGACAAGCTGCATTCCGTAACAGATACCAAGTACCGGAGCTCCGATTTTTTCATAAAAATCCGCCGCGACCCGCGGTGCGTCCTCATCCGTAACGCTCGACGGTCCGCCCGACAAAATAACGCCTTTCGGCCGCTTCGCCGCGATCTCATCCACCGAAAAGTGGAACGGGTGTATCTCGCAATAAACGCCCTGCTCACGAACGCGCCGCGCGATCAGCTGGGTGTACTGCGAGCCGAAATCGAGAATGATTATAGTTTCGTGGTGCAACGGAAAATCGCTCCTTAACCCCTGATTAAGGAACGATTATACGTTGAATAAGAGATCGTTCAAATTCGGTTCAAAAGCGAACGTTATCGGGGCGGTAATCCGCGGTTCTGCTCATCAAGCCATTTTTTCAACGGCGCATAATAATCGATGATCGCCGTCGCATCCATTTTGTCCTCGCCGGTCAGGGCCTTGAGGGCCTCGGGCCACGGACGGCTTTTGCCCATTGCCAGCATCTTTTGCAAATTGGCTCCAACTTCCTTATTTCCGTAAATCGAACAGCGATGCAGCGGCCCTGTAAATCCCGCTTGACGGCAAAGCGCACGGTGAAACTGATATTGCAGGATCGTTGCGAGAAAATAGCGGGCGTAAGGTGTGTTCGAAGCGACATGATACTTTGCACCCGCATCGAAATCGCTTTCACTGCGGGCCTCGGGCGGTGCGATCCCTTGATATTGCAAACGCAGGTCCCACCACGCTTTGTTATAATCCGCCGGCTTTGTCTTGCCGGAAAAAACGTCCCATCGCCATTTGTCCACCAGATAGCCGAACGGTAAAAACGAGACTTTGGCAAGGGCCCGCTCCATCAACAGGGCGATATCCGCGCCGGCGGACGGCGACTTGTCAATAAATTGCAGTTGCTTGAGATATTCGGGTGTAACGGACAAAGCTATTGTGTCGCCGATCGCCTCGTGAAATCCGTCGTTTGCGCTGTCCTGATAAAGATACGGCTTTGAGGCGTACGCCAGTTGATAATAATTGTGTCCAAGCTCGTGGTGGATCGTTGTGAAATCTATTGCGTTGATCTCGATGCACATCTTTATCCGAACGTCCTGTTGTGCATCGAGGTCCCAGGCGCTTGCGTGACAGACCACGTCGCGGTCCGCCGGCTTTGTCAGCAGCGAGCGTTCGAAGAATGTCTCAGGCAGCTTTTGCATCCCGAGAGAGACAAAGAAGTTCTCGCCGTAATGCACCATCTGTTTGGCGTCCGTTTTGCGGTCTTGCAATATCTTGGTCAGGTCGTAGCCTGAACTGGAACTCGGCGGGGCGAGCAGCGGATAGATATTCGTCCATTCCTGGCTCCACATATTGCCGAGGAGGTGAGCGGGAATAGGCCCATTCGGCGGAACCACGGAGGCGCCGTATTTTTTGACAAGTTTTGCCCGCGTGTAAACGTAAAGCGAGTCGTAAAGCGGCTTTACCTGCAGCCACAGTCGTTCCATTTCGGCCGAAAACTCGTCCGGCTTCATATCGTAACCCGAACGCCACAACTCGCCTGTGTCCTTGTAGCCAAGCTCTTTTGCACCTTTATTTGCCAGCTCGACAAACCGCGCGTATCTCGTCCGGTATGGCGGCGAAACGGTGTGCCAGCCGAGCCATGCCTTTTTCAGCTCTTTCGGATCGCGGCTCTCGGCCAGAATCTTCTCGAAATCACCAAGGCTGTAGCATTTGCCATCTTCATCAGGCGGACAATATTTTCCACGCCCGTAATCGCTCTCCATCGAGACGGCGGTTTTGGTCAGTTCCGTACGTTCGGCGTCGTCTTTCGGGGCCGGAATAACGATGCCGTTTTGAAGCAAATTGATCTTACGCCGAACGTCGTAAGGTAATTTGAGACCGTCGAAACGATGCGATTTAACCGCAAATTCGGTTATCGCAGCCGTGAATTCGTCGCTGACCGCAGCGTTCAGATTTTCCGTGTCGTACGTGATGAAGTTGCTGTTTATCCAACTCGCCTGATTTGCTTTCAGCGACAGGGCCGCGAGACGCGCCTCCGCGGCCTCAATAAACTTCGCCGCTTCGGCCGCCGTCGGTTTGCCTTTGATTTGCGCAAACGCCGGTGCGGCATATAGGAATACAATCAGGACCGCAACAGTGAAAAAACGAACGGAAAGTGTATTTTGCATATTTGCTCCAATCAATAATCTCCTGGTTGGATGCAGATTTTAGACGAATTTTCCGATTATTGAAAGCTAACGGTAATGTCCTAATTTACTTGCTCTTGATATTCCGCAAATCTTTCTTCCTCTTATTCGTCTCCTTCGGTGTTTAAAGAAACTAGACCACGAAAGGAGTCGAATAAGAGTAGGAAGAAAGGCGGAAAATTCGACCCCGACGCAGATTAGTCTAAACACCAAGCCAACGATTAGCTTGACAATAACAGCCGAAATTCCTAATCTTTATGCTCGCCTCAAAGTACGAGGCGTGCCACATTCCGCAGTAGCTCAATGGCAGAGCATTCGGCTGTTAACCGAAGGGTTGTAAGTTCGAGTCTTACCTGCGGAGCCAATGTTTACAACAAGCCACGGGCACCTTTATGGTGTCCGTTTCTGCATTGTGACGTGGATTGTGACATAACTTTTCGTTATATCATCAATAAGGTCGCGAGTATTAGGATTTAGGTCTCTGTTTCGTCGAGAATTTTGGGCTTAATCGGCTCAAGTACAAGTGCGGCATTCTTCAGAGCCTCGCGTCGGATGTGGCTGTAGGTCTTCATCATTTGCGGGTCAACGTGACCGACTTGAGCTTGGATAACCCAGTCAGGTATGCCGTTCTCAGCAAGCGTCGTGACGACGGTGTGACGATCATCATGGAAGCGCACCCCCTGAAGTCCCGCAGCTTTCAAGATAGATCTCCACGCACTCCGCCAGGAGGTCATCGGTTTGGTTGGATCGATCATTTGCTGACGACCATGCCACGGGAAGACATAATGGTCGGGATGAATGGGAATAAAATCCGAGACGCTTTGCCGCAGATCGGCAAGAGCGGAAAGGCAGACATTGTTCAACGACGGCGAGCGCCAGCCCGCCGGCGTTTTGTATCGACGGATATGCAGGGTCGCATTCTCCAGGTCGATATCCTTCCATTGAAGTCCCTTTATCTCGCATGCCCTCATTCCGCAGAAAAACGCGAGCGTAGCGGCGGTGCAAGCGTACGTCCAGTCACTTCGCGTTCGGGCAATCTTAAAAAGGGTGTCTAGTTCATCCGACGTCAAAGCTCGTCCCACCGGCGGTCGAGTGTTCCGTATCGGTTTGTATTCATCTACAAACTGATACCACAATTTGGCTTGCTTGAGCAGCTGCCGCAAGACTGACACTTCACCGTTGATCGTTTTTGGAGCGCGGCCCTGCGCCAAGCGTTCTGCTTGATACGCTCCTATGTGTATGGACCTGATCTTTTTTAGGGGCAAGGAGCGGAGGGCGGCGGATTTGATGAGAGGCCGAGATTGCTCCCGCCAGTAATCCACCATCCTCTTGGACACCTGCGGAGCCCTAAGCGAAATGTATGCGTCGATCGCTTCGGCTAAACAAAGGGCACCAAGCTGTTTGCTTTTAGGCGTGGGATCCGGAGCGCGGTTTTGCAACCTGATGACTAACTCTCGCTCAAGTCCTGGAGCCTTTCGACCGTCGCTTGTCCCCAAGGACTCCCGATAGCGGATCCCGTTCACAATCACGTCCGCCCAGTAGACATTTCCACGTTTGTACAATGCCATCGTACGGGTTCCCTGATTACTAGAATGGTGTGCTGCCTAGACCTGGTCGATCGGCGGCTGCTCGTCGTGGACGTCGGCGTCGTTTGAGCTCAAATAACGCATCACCTCGTCGCGGAGGATGATCCGGCGGGATCCCTTCTTCGTGCTCGACAGTTTTCCGTTTCTGATGTCCTTGCGAATCTTTGGCGCGGATAGTGTGGATAAATTCGCGAGCGCGTCGATCGAGTACGCAAGTTTTTCGATTGTTATGTAGTTGTCCATGGAATCACCTCGGTTACAGGCATCGCAACAAGCGTGCCTCATCGTTTGTAGGGGTTGAACCGATGAAAACCTGCATTTCCTGGCGATTGACACGACTTCACTTTCAGGGGTGATTAACTTTCGAACCAGTGGAAGAATTCTGCACCGGGGCTTACTGTTGACGGTTCAGGAATGTGTCAGGTGGTTGTATGTACCGCTGGTTTTGCGAGCCGCGATACTCACCGGAGTTTCCTCGTAGACTGACGATGAATGGTCCGTCGATGAGCAAGTCGATGTGGGTAAGTATGTAGTCGATGCTTGGCACTCGTTTCTGAATCAGCTGGTCGATCGTGTATCCCGAATAAACCGTTATGTGAAGATCACGATTGCTTAGCCTTGATACAAGCTGGGCGACGGACTCTGGTTGATCGAATGGCTCTCCGCCGAGGATAGTAACGCCGTCATGTTCGGTGCGATGGGAAACGATCTCGTCTACTATTGCCGCGATCGAAACTAGCCTTCCATTAGCTCTCTCGTGAGTCTGCGGTACGAAACAGTGCTTACAGCGGATTGAACATCCAGCGGTTTGGATCACGCTGCGACGGCCGGGGCCGTCAACAACCGAGTTGTGATAAAGCCGGTAGAGCCAGATCGAAAAGGAATCTGATTCGAGCTTTTCTCCACGTGGTGAAGTCTGCAGAACGGGCAAGTATCTTTTACCGTCTGCGGGCTTGGCACAATTCAGGTCTGTGCGCTGTCCGAGATCAGTCGCAAGATCATTTAGTGCTTTTGTCGGAGCCTGGGAAATCTCGACGGTAACGCGGCCCGCATCCGGCTCCAGCACGAAAACAACTTCTTTATTCATTTGCCCCTACTCGCCTCCGTACCGTCGGTGTGACGTGGTACTCGACCGTGTTCCGATCTGTCAGCGGCGCTCCAAGTAGCTCCTTCAGCTGGCGAGCGGTCTTCTCGCATGCCGGTCCTTAGATACCGTTTATCTT
>JABFSB010000061.1 GCA_013140875.1 Acidobacteriota bacterium | reverse complement strand
CGCTCAAGCGGCGTCGATTGTTTCGACCAATTCCACCGTCCGCCGAGTGATGGTCGAACACCAGCGGCAGATTGGTCGAAACGCCGCCAAGGGCTGCGTGCTCGAAGGCCGCGACATCGGCAGCGTTGTGTTCCCTAACGCAGACGTAAAATTTTTTCTCACGGCCAAGCCTGAAGCCCGTGCCCGCCGGCGTTTTCAGGAAGACAAAGCCAAAGGCCGTATCTCTACCTACGAACAAACCCTCGCCGAAATAAACGAACGCGACGAACGCGACGTATCCCGCGAAGATTCACCTCTCACCATAGCGGACGACGCTGTCGTGATCGATACCAGCGAATTGGATCTTTCTGAGGTTTTTGAACAAATGCTGGCCGCCGTGCGTGTTGTGAAAAGTGAAGCCGCCTAACACTACATTCCGTAACGAAGCAATATTCATCACCGCTCTCGCATTTGCGCCGGTATTGCTGATGCTGGCCGCATCGGCACTATTATGGATCGCAGGTTAGACCTTTAGCCTCTCGCGAATCGATCAACCTTCCCTCATTGCGGGACCGTAAAATGGTTTGACTATGCGTCGCGCAATGGCTAACATTGTGAGTTGCTCTTATGCTCCCGTAGCTCAGCTGGATAGAGCAACAGCCTTCTAAGCTGTGGGTCGCACGTTCAAGTCGTGCCGGGGGCAAAAAAGATAGGTTATGGCGGCTATAGTTCAGCGGTTAGAGCGCCTGATTGTGGTTCAGGATGTCGTGGGTTCGAATCCCACTAGCCGCCCCATCACCAACTTCACAACAAGTTTTTCCCGGCCCATTCCTGAAGTAACTGTATGAATCAATTGAAGATCCTGTTTTTTTTGGTCGTATTTTTGCCTGTCTTTTCTTATGGGCAGGTACGAGCGAAAAATGCGGTCACTGACGAGATTCTAGTCAAATTCAGGCCGGGCACTTCCGCCGACGTTTCACAGCGGATCAATTCAAAGAACTCCGGTGTCGTGCTTGAAAGACTGGCCGATCTGGGCTGGCAGAGAATCAAATTACCTGCCGGAAAGCCGGCCGATTCGGCGATCGCCGCCTACCTCGCCTCCAGTCAGGTCGAAGCGGCCCAGCCGAATTACTATTATCACCTTCTGCTAACGCCTAACGACACAAACTACGGCAGCCTTTGGGGAATGGCCAAGATATCGGCGCCGCAGGCCTGGGACCTGAACACTGGAAGTTCGTCCGTCGTTGTCGCAAATATAGATACCGGTGTCCGGTACGACCACGAAGACCTCGCCGCAAACATGTGGACCAACTCCGGCGAGATCAATAACAACGGTTTAGACGACGATAACAACGGCTTTATCGACGATTATTACGGCTACGATTTTTTCTTCAATGATTCGAATCCGCTTGATGAGCACGGCCATGGCACACATACTTCCGGCACGATCGGAGCCGCCGGCAATAATTCCAAAGGTGTTGTCGGCGTCAATTGGAACGTCAAGATCATGGCCATCAAGATCTATAACAGCAGCGGCTTGGGAACGACTTCCGCAATGCTCATCAACGCCTATAACTATATCCGCATAATGAAGCTCCGCGGCGTGAACATCCGTGTGACCAATAATTCGTACGGCGGCTGTGACGAAGCCTGCGGATTCGATCAGGCGACAAAGGACGCGATCGACGCACTCGGGAACGCGGGCGTGCTTCAGGTTTTTGCCGCCGGAAACGACGGAGCTAATATCGACACAAACCCGTCATATCCGGCTGCTTACAACAGTCCCTGGATAATTTCGGTCGCAAATTCGACTTCATCCGATACGCGCAACGGATCGTCGAATTTTGGGATTGCAAACGTGGATTTGGCGGCACCTGGGACCATGATACTGAGCACGCTGAACGGTTCGACGGCAAGCTACGGCAATTTGTCGGGCACTTCGATGTCCGCACCTCACGTTACCGGGGCCGCAGCCCTTTTGGCTTCGCATAATCCGAGTCTCTCTTCGGCATCACTGAAAGCTACTTTGTTGAATACGGTCGATCAGCTTGCGGCATGGAACGGCATCGTTAAAACCGGCGGAAGGCTTAATGTTTTTCAAGCCCTTCAGAATCAAACAGTTTGCGGCTTTAATATGCCGAATTCGCCGATCACGGTACCAACCAAGGGCGGATATTTCACGGTTAACGTAACAGCGGGCACGAATTGCGATTATCAGGCCAGGAGCAATGCCGGATGGATACGCCTGGTCAGTCCGGACTCATTATCGGGCAACGGAACGGTTACATTCCGTGTAACTTTGAACCCGACTATTACGCGTTCGGGGACTGTAAATATTGCCGGTACGCAAATAACCGTCAACCAGTCGCGAAACTAATTTTTTAGAATTGGGGCGGGTTTCCAACTTTAATATTGTTACGAGCGTCTAATGCTCAGTTTCATCTGAAAATTGCGAAAACAGGACAAAAACTTTCCCTTCGGTTTTCGTCCACTTTTGAAAGGATTTTGTTGCAATTTCGGCCACGGGCGTAGTATCCTTAGTGTCTTAGCCCCAAGCGCGAAGTTGCGTAGCCTACGGATAAGAGTAACCAACAGGACATAAACCATGAGAACTTCTCTCGCCGGATTCGGCAAAACAGCGTTGATGGCTGCGTTCATTACGCTTTTGGCACTACCTTCGTTTGCTCAGGTGAGCTTGCGTAAGGCCTTCGATTTTGATGGCGACAACAAGGCCGATTACGTGGTCTTTCGGCCGGCCAACAACACCTGGTACGTCAGAACCAGCACCGGGAACCTTGTGGCGCAACCGTGGGGTATTGCGAACGAAGACTGGATGGTGCCCGGCGATTATGACGGCGACGGCAAAGGCGACATCGCGGTTTGGCGCGAAACTACTGGTATTTGGTATGTGATTTCCAGTATTTCGAACACTTTCACTGTTCGCGGATGGGGTGTCGCCGGTGATGAACCGGTCGCTCGCGATTACGATGGCGACGGGAAAACGGATCTGGCTGTGGTTCGCCGCACCGGCGGAAATATGATCTGGTATACCCTGTACAGCCAGGGCGGCGGCTTCGATTCCAGGCAGTTTGGCATTTCCACTGATTTTACGGCTCCGGGCGACTATGACGGCGATGGCCGGTTCGATGTCGCGGTTCAGCGGCCGGGTGCTACCCCGACCTCTCTCTCGACGTTTTATATCAACACCGGAACTAATTTCCAGTCGGTCACTTTCGGTCAGAGCACCGACCTTGTAGTACCGGGTGATTATGACGGCGACGGCAAGACCGATATAGCGGTTGTGCGTGAGGGCGCTACGCCGACTTCGTTCTTAAGCTGGTACGTTCGCCGCAGCACTGACGGAGCGTTATTGGCGGTCCAATGGGGCGTCACAGGTACTGACTTGAACGCTCAGAACGACTATGACGGCGACGGCAAAACCGATTACGCTGTTTGGCGTAATTCTGACGGAAACTTTTATGTTACCAATCCGGTTACTGGATTGTATTCGACCGTCGGATGGGGACAGCCCAGTGACTTCCCGGTTGCGAGTTACGATACGCACTAAGAATCTTTTAGACTCAGCTAGACAGGCCGGTGACTTTCCGTCATCGGCCTTTTTTGTTTGGCCCGGCTATCTGTAATAATTTTTCTCAGACCCAAGATGGACGATCTTTCCGTCAAAATTCAAGGCCTCTTTCCGAAGAAACGCATTGTTATCGTGGGCGATCTGGTTGCGGACCAGTTTCTGCACGGCACGATCTCGCGGGTCTCGCGTGAGGCCCCGGTATTTATTCTCCGCCACGATGAAACGGATACGAGGGCCGGGGCAGCCTCGAACGCGGCGGTCAATATTTCGTCGCTTGGTGCAAGGCCGGTGCTTGTCGGCGTGCTCGGTGATGATGAAAACGGCCGTCTTTTGCTTGAACGGCTCCAGGGGGAAGGCGTTGATTGCGACAACGTTGCCATAGACGCCTCGCGCAAAACGACGACAAAAGTTCGCGTTCTCGCCGGTCAGCACTACGCGGCCCGCCAGCAAGTGATCAGGATCGATTATGAAAGCCCCGCGAGCATAGCCGAGGGTGTCCGGCGGCAGATGCTGACCAGTCTCGAACGTGAGGCCGACGACGCGGACGCGATCGTAATATCGGATTACAATTATGGCGTAGCGGGCCGCGACCTTTTCGATCTGGCCCTGAACATCTCAAAGGAACGATCGGTCCCGCTTTTGATCGATTCGCGTTTTCGTCTAAATGAATTCAAGGGCGCCACAACCGCGACGCCCAATCAGGACGAGGTCGAACAGCTTCTCGGGACAGGATTTTCGGACGAAGAATGTTCGAAGCTACGGGAAGAACTCGGCCTTCAGTCGCTGCTTGTCACGTGCGGCAACAAGGGCATGCTTTTGTTTGAAAACGACAAGCCGATGGTTTCGCTTCCGGCGGTCGGCCCGTCCGAGCCGGTTGATGTAACGGGAGCGGGCGATACGGTAATCGCAGCTTATGCTTTGGGCCTCGCGTCCGGCCTCACTTACCCCGAAGCGGCGGATGTGGCCAATCACGCGGGCGGAATCGTGGTGATGAAGAAGGGCACGGCGGCGGTTTCCCTGACTGAACTACTTGAATCGATACGCAATAACGCCGGTCCGCACTCTCTTGAATCGACCGCCTGAACCAATGTCCTTCGATAATCCATTAATTCTCGACCGCGGCGACCTGACCGCAATCGCCGACACCGAACGCCGTCACGGAAGCAGGATAATCCTTGCCAACGGCTGCTTCGACCTTTTTCATGTCGGTCACGTTCGCTATCTCGAAGGGGCCAAAGCTCTCGGCGGATTTTTGGTCGTCGGAATCAATTCCGATCGGCAGGTAACGCTTCTAAAAGGTAAAGGCCGGCCATATATGCCCGAAAACGAACGTGCGGAGATAGTGGCCGCGTTACGATGTGTCGATGCCGTAACAGTCTTCGACGAGCCGACCGTGGAGGAGTTGATCAAGGCCATTCGCCCCGACTTTCATGCAAAAGGAACCGATTACACCAGCGAAACCGTGCCGGAACGCGAGATCGTACGGGCATACGGCGGTCAGGTCGCGATCGTCGGTGATCCGAAGGACCATTCGTCCACGGACTTTATCAGTCGGACATTTGACCACAGAGACACTGAGACACAGAGTGATCTAGAATCCTGATAACGCCGTTCCTCTCTTGCTTTCATGCGGCGATTTCTCTGTGTCTCTGTGGTAACTTTCTTCTATGCCCGAGGCGAGAAACAAGACCGATCTTATAATCGAGATTTGGGAAAAACTCGACTGCGAAAGTGTCGGGGCCGACGAGCTTATCGCCATCGAGCAGGCCGTGCTCGAGCGTTTCGGCAAGACGGCGGTCGATTCGCCGATGATCATCGCCCGCCTGCTTGCCGACGAAGGCGCCGTCCTTCGTCATTCCGAAATAATGGCGCTCTATGTCGAACGAGCGTCGGACAGGCCATTCGATCCGGCATTCAGGAACATTCTTAATATCGCCGACTTGCCTGAAGCCGCGGCATCGTTAAGAAAATTGGAAAATTTGCGGAGAAAATATGTCGCCGATCAGAACAAGGAAGGTCTGCGTCTGGTCCGTGAAAAAGGACAGGAAGGCCGAACGGAGGCGTTAAAAATCGCCCGGAACGAAAAACTAGATCCATCCGAACGCACGAGGTATGCTGAGATAGCCGAGTGGCTCACGCTGTGGATGCAGTCGCCGGAAATGTTCGAAACTTGGATCGATCTTCGCCTATCATCACAGGATTTTCGAGAAAAATTTCCGGGCGTTTCGACCTAAAACAGAGAATTTTCATGCGGCGATTTTATTCACCACCCGATCGAATAAACGAAGGACAGGTTATTCTCAGTCTTGAAGAGACGCGGCATCTTCGCGACGTATTGCGGCTCCGCGTCGGCGATGAAGCGTCGGTTTTCGACGGGCTTGGCCGCGAATTTCTAACGACGGTTGAAAAGATATCGAAGAAGGATGCGGTGTTGGCCGTGGCCGGCGAGATCGAGCCCGCGTCGTCGGAATCGCCGCTTGATATAACGTTGGCCGCCGCGATACTGCCGGGTGAAAAGTACGAGATAACGGTCCAGAAGGCGGTTGAATTAG
>JABFSB010000270.1 GCA_013140875.1 Acidobacteriota bacterium | reverse complement strand
CAAACGCGGCTGGTCGATACCGACGACTTTCTAAAAATTGCAGAGAAGGATTCGGGCATGAAACTCGACTGGTTTTTCGAGCTCTATCTGCGTCAGCCGAAGCTGCCGAAACTTATCGCAAAAACGGTCACCGATTGCGGAAGCAACTGCACTCTCGGCCTTGAATGGGAAACTCCAAACGGCATGCCATTCCCGATGCCGATCGACGTTGAAGTAAACGGCAAAATGCAGCGGCTAGAAATGAAAGATGGAAAAGCCTCGCTCGCCTACACTGGAGCCCTGCCGGCTGTCGATCCGAAAGGTTGGGTTTTGAAGCTGCAATGACCGAAAAAATTAAGCCCTCGAGAAAAACATTGATGCGGGAAATCGAAAGACTTAGTCGAGAACAGGTACTAAAAGACAACGAAAACTATGAAATTAGTTCGGCATATCTTCCGAATGCGGTCTTCGCCACAAAACCATTGTACTGTCTCGTGTCTCCCGAGCCCTCAGTGGGAAACATGAATGTTGTTAAGTTTGAAGAAGCAGTTGCTGGCGGGTTCCTGAACTTTCTCAAAACTGAAGGCGATTTGATACTTCATTATTGCTCTTATCACTTCCTTTGCATGGGAAGTTTGAGTACCACATTACGGATATTTCAAAGGGTGCCATGCCAGTCAGAATGGCGAATCGCAAGCGTGAAGACCGCTATAAGAGCTGGACGCCTTTTTACGGCAAGAAATAGAATGGCTAGGCAACCCCAGTCTAATTGCTATTGGCAACGAAGCGAGTAACGCAATGGCGCTGGCAGGTTTCCATAATATTCCGGGCGTCAGGCATTTTGCCGTGCGGCTTGACGACTGGTATCGAGGTTATTATTTGGCTTACGAACGCCACACCACCGGCGATCTGAGAGCGTCTTTTCTTAACCAATGGAACGACTTTCTTGAGCTATTGATCGAAAGGTTGCCGGATGGTTGCCCAAACATTGCGTCAATCAAAAAGATTCAAAATCGAGCCAACGTATCAGACGCAGGTCTCGTATCCCATGCAGGCATAGGAAGATACTTGTACTATCGGGATGAGTTTTCCGATATCGTCAAGACTCGCGCCAAACGGTGACGAACGATAAAAATCAACGATCGACAGCAAGATGAGCTTGGTCTTAGTGCTGAGCGCTATATTCTCCCTGAAGGCTTTGAATAATTCTATCGATGTAACTCGGACGATGAAGCATATTCTCGAAAAAGCCGGAAACTCCCCGTCGGCAAGCGTATCCACTAATGAGAAACGTATGTTAATATCACATACGATGACAGAACCTTCCCGCATTACATTTGATTCAGAGGTTATGGGCGGCAAGCCGTGTATTCGAGGGATGCGCGTGACAGTCGGAATGATCGTCGGGCTGATCGCGTCGGGGCGGTCGTTTGATGAGGTTCTTACAGCTTACCCATATCTCGAGGAAGAAGATATCCGAGAAGCCTTAAAATACGCCGCCTGGCGTGTTGAAGAAATCGAACTTCCGCTTGTCGCATGAAGATTCTCATCGACATGAACCTCTCGCCTTTGTGGCTCCCGTTTTTTGAATCCAAAAACATCGAAGCTGTTCATTGGTCCGATTTAGGCCCCGCAAACGCGAAAGATTCCACGATAATCCAGTGGGCGCGTGATAACAGTTGCATCGTTTTCACTCACGATCTGGATTTCGGCACTGCACTTGCTTTGACCAAAGCGTCAGGACCTAGTGTTGTTCAGATCAGAACACAGGATACGATGCCCGAAACTATTGGGCACACTATAGTTTCCGTTATCAAGCAGAACAGAGAAAATCTCGAACGAGGCTCACTCATCGTCATTGATGAGAACCGGTCTCGCGTCCGTATCCTACCGCTTTAGTCAGCTCGTCAAAAATTGCCCGATTCCCGCCATTTTGGTATCTTAGAAAATTACCGCACTATTAGAATTATTTATCGTAAGGATCATAGTTAATGGCCACATCTGTAAAGAAGTTGAATCCAAAAGGCAGTAATAAAGAGATGGGAACAGTGGTAGCGGAACCGGCAAAGGTAACCGAGGCAGACGGGTTTGTGCCGGAGGAAAAGGTGCAGCAAACGGCGAAGACCGCGGCGGCGGAGACGGCGGTGGCCAGAAGTCGTGATCGTCACGGACTGGATGAAAAGGCTCTGGTCGGAATTTACCGCACTATGTACATGTCGCGGCGGATCGACGATAAGGAGATTCAGCTTAAGGGCCAGAACAAGATATTCTTTCAGATCTCAGGCGCCGGGCACGAGGCGGTTTTGACCGCCGCCGCGCTGGCGATGAAGCCGAAATATGACTGGTTCTTTCCGTACTATCGCGACCGGGCGTTGATGATCGGTTTGGGCATGACCGCGCAGGAAATGTTGTACGGGTCGGTTGGTGCGGAAGTGGACCCCAATTCTCATGCGCGGCAGATGCCTTCGCATTGGGGCCACAAGGATTTGAACGTCCCTTCGCAGTCTTCATGCACGGGTTCGCAAGCCTTGCACGCTGTCGGTGCGGCCGAGGCGACTTATCGTGCCTCGATGGTCAAAGAACTTCAGAATTTAGTCACTGGTTTCAAGGGCGACGAGGTCGTTTATATGTCGGTCGGCGACGGCACCACCAGCGAGGGCGAGTGGTGGGAGGCGCTGAACTCGGCGTGCACGATGAAGCTGCCCGTTATCTTCGTCGTCGAAGACAACGGCTACGCAATTTCGACGCCGGTCGAAGTAAATACTCCGGGCGGCGACATTTCAAAACTCGTGACCGGATTTCCCGGCCTGCACATTCAAAAGATCGACGGCACCGACCCGCTCGCATCCTACGCTGCCTTCAAAACGGCGGTCGAATATTGCCGCGAGCGAAAAGGTCCGGCGTTTATCCACGCAAAAGTTATCCGGCCTTATTCGCACTCGCTGTCGGACGATGAGAAGCTCTATCGGCCGCATGAAGAGCTTGAGGCCGATGCCGCAATCGATCCGCTGAAGACCTACGCCGAGTTCCTTATGACCGAGGGAATCACGTCATCCGAGGAACTCGAACTGCTTAGAAAGCAGATCGACGACGAGGTTAACAAGGCGGCAGACATCGCGATTGAAACGCCACAGCCTGCGCCAGAAACGGCCTATCGAAACGTCTACTCGCCGGACATCGACCCGACCGACCGAGCGCTGTTCGATACCGAAGACGGTGCCGAGCTTTCCGGCAATCCCGGCACAGTGGTCGATCTGATCAACCGCTGCATGCACGAGGAGATGGAACGCGATCCGCGCATCATCGTCTTCGGCGAGGACGTGGCCGATTGCTCGCGTGAAGAATATCTGGATCAGGTCAAAGGCAAAGGCGGCGTGTTTAAGGTGACGGCGAATTTGCAAAGAAAATTCGGTTCGGCACGTGTGTTCAACTCGCCGCTGGCCGAGGCGAACATCGTCGGGCGTGCCGTCGGTTTGTCGCTACGCGGGTTGAAACCGGTCGTCGAGATCCAATTTTTCGATTACATCTTTCCAGCCATGCACCAGATCCGCAACGAAGTGGCCGTGATGCGGTGGCGTTCGGACGGCGATTCGAAATGCCCGATGGTGATGCGCGTTCCGGTCGGAGGTTATCTCAAAGGCGGCGCCGTTTACCACTCGCAATCGGGTACGACGCTTTTTGCTCATACTCCCGGTTTGCGGATCGTTTACCCGTCGAACGCTCTCGATGCAAACGGATTGCTGCGAACATCGATCCGCTGCGACGACCCGGTGATGTTCCTCGAGCACAAGCACCTGTATCGACAGGTCTATAACAAATCCGCTTATCCGGGCAAGGATTTCCTCATCCCGTTCGGCAAGGCGCGCAAAGTGCGTGAGGGCAATGACGTAACAATCGTCACGTTTGGTGCCCTGGTCGAACGCTCGAACCAAGCCGCAAAACGCCTCGAACAACAGGGCATCACGGTCGATCTCATCGACCTCCGCACGCTCGTCCCCTACGACTGGGAAGCTATCGCCGAGAGCGTCAAAAAGACCTCGCGCGTCATCGTCGCCCACGAAGACCCGCTCTCCTACGGCTACGGAGCCGAAATAGCCGCCCGCATATCCGACGAACTGTTCGAATACCTCGACGCCCCGGTTCGCCGAGTCGCCGCGACGGATACCTTCGTCGCCTACGCCCCGCAGGTCGAAGATTTCATCCTCCCGCAGAGCGAAGATGTTGAGAAGGCGGTGTTGGAGCTGATGAACTATTAGTGCAGAAACGCGCAGTTTAGCGAGTACCGAAAAGTTGGCAAAAGCAATGAAACTATCCGCTTCTAAGCTTATCTTCCTGTTAGGATGCACCTTTATTTTTGCTTTAAGTGGTCGGCCACAAAATTTGCTCCTTAACCCGAACGCTGATAGTGGTTCAGACCACTGGGGTGTCTCCGGATCCGCAGCTGTTGAAGAGTTCAGCGGGAGAAAGGTCTTTGTTGTTCGTAACGGCGGCAGTTTTTTTCAAGAGGTGACCCTATCGGATTCCGACGTCGAAAGGTACACCTTGTTGATCGGGTTTGGATCAAGCGAACGAATAAATGCTGACGGAGCGATTACTGGTTTGCCCTATCTATATGGCTACATGCTGAATCCTAATCGTCGTGAAGGAAGCATACAAGCTTACCTTCAAGGCCAAAAGATGCTTGCGACGCCATCAAAACTCGACGATTGGACCGCGATGTACGGGATTTTTCCAGTTCCGAAAGGAACTCGTTCTATTTGTTTCTTCTTAAACCAAGCTGAGAGAAAACACGTCCCCCAGAACGGTTCCGCCGCTAGATTTGACAATGTCGGCGTATATCTGTTTGAAACAGAGCAAGACGCTTTGGATTTCGCCCGAGCGTACACGCAGTAGTTCTTAATAACCGCGTTCTAGTCGACGGTGTCAAGGTTTGGCACGATGCGATCCGCTTGTTGCATTCGTGTTATCAGGAACCTAAAAAGGGGAACCGGCCAATCAGCCGATTCCCCGTTATCCGCGAGTTGATTTCCTAAGCTATTGGATGTAGTAGGACGGAGCGGGCAGGTCGCCGGTTGTTCCGTAGGGGATCACGATGAAAGCCCGGTCCTTGCTGTCGATGCGATACCAGGTGCCGTTAGAGGGTCTGAAAACGGCGATGTCGGTGATCCCGTCGGCGTCGAAATCGGCCGGGGCCGGAACGTCGCCGGCAATGCCGAACGTCCGGAAGCCAAAAGAATTATCGAGCATGTACCAGGTTCCGTTCGAAGGCCGCCAGACCGCAAAATCCGCACGACCGTTGCCATTGAAGTCTCCGGAAACCGGTACGTCGCCATTTACGCCAAACTGGTTCAAGGCAAATCCTCCGGTGCTTTGCAGTCGATACCAGGTCCCGTTTGAGGGCCTGAATACGCCGATGTCTGCGCGCCGGTCACCGTCATAGTCGCCCGGCATTGGAATATCGCCATTGACGCCGAAATTAGTTGCCACAAAACCGCCGCCGCCGGTTAGCAGCAAGTACCACCGGCCCGTCGATGGCCGGAAAACCGCAACGTCCGTCTTGTTGTCGGCATCATAATCGGCCGGTACCGGGATATCGCCCGATTCTCCGAAATTTACGACCTGATAGGTTACAGTAGCGCTGTTGATCCGATACCAAACACCTGAGCGGAATACGGCCGTTTCGCTTTTTCCATCGCCGTCATAATCCGCCATCACGGGCTTGTCGCCGTTCTGGCCGAATTGCTGCTGATAAAAACTTCCGGCCGAAAGGTTCATATACCACGTGCCGTTCGAAGGCCTGAAGACAACCAAGTCCGCCTTGCGATCACCGTCAAAATCGTACCTTGTCCGGATATTCGGAAAAGGCGTTGGCGTGGGTGTCGGGGTTGGCGTCGGAGTAGGAGTTGCCGTTGGCGTTGGTGTGGCAGTCGCGGTCGGCGTTGGCGTCGCGGTCGGGTTTGGAGTAGGCGTAGCCGAAGGTGTCGGCGTTGGTGTCGGTGTCGGGCTGCCGCCTCCGGCCAGACAGGCTCCGTTTTGGCTGATAAATGTACCAATTTCGTTCCGCGAAAATGGACAAAACGTTAAGACCGCTCCGCTTCCGAGAAATGCGTTCATTATCGTGTTGCCGCAGCCCTGGGCCGTTTC
>JABFSB010000499.1 GCA_013140875.1 Acidobacteriota bacterium | reverse complement strand
GGCAGGAATCAACTCAGACCATCACCCGCGCCGGTTTGCTACCGACTCACCTGTCTTTAACGTTCTCGGCAGCTAGCGTCAGGTAGTTCGGTTCGCGAACTCGCAAGCGGGACGCTTGCGGTCCGACCGGGGCGACATCATACGATGACCTTAGACGCACTTGAGAACGGCCAATCCGCAGGCTCTTTGCACAATCGCGCTTTGACCGGGTTTCTTTCGATATAACGAATTACGTTATGAAAATGCTGCGTGTTTCTAATGTAGCGGTCGAAAGACTCGTGCTGCCAGAACTGGCCCGATCTCCTAAGTAACTTATTCGCTTCGTGCGCGGTGTAAGATTTGATCGAATGCATCACCTCCGCAAGGTCGACATTGGCTAGCGGGCGCAGAAGTACGTGGACGTGGTTGGGCATGATCACCCAGCATATAAGGTGGTGTTTCTTGCCATCGTGAAAGTACAAACTGTCCCGAACCAGTTTGGCGACAGCCGCTTGGCGAAGATAGCATTCGCCGTATCCACGGTCGAGGAAACGCTCGATTTTCTTGCGATACTCGGCGGCAGTCGCGGGATCGTCGGGATCTATTCGCGACTCCCAACGCCGGATGAGCTTCTCAGGCACGGAATCGAATAAGCGAAACGTAATGAACTGATTGGTCTCACCCGGATCGAAGTGCTGCATCCGTCCGCGATGATACCAGCCACGGGCCATACCGGGTTTTTTCGGGTTCCATTCCATAAATGTTCTATTTCGTCGGACCGCAAGCGTCCCGCTTGCGACGCCGCCAAGCGGCGTCAGTTGCGTCTACGACTAATCAACTCTCGGATGTCCGGTTGGGAGACGAATTCGCTTTTCTAGCCTCCTTCCATTTTACGTCAGGCAGTTCGCTTCGCGAACTCGCAAGCGGGACGCTTGCGGTCCGTAGCAGGCTATTTTCGTCGGACCGCGAGCGTCCCGCTTGCGACGCCGCCAAGCGGCGTAACCGCGCCCGGCAGGAATCAACTCAGACCATCACCCGCGCCGGTTTGCTACCGACTCACCTGTCCTTAACGTTCACGGCAGCTAGAGTCAGATAGTTCGCTTCGCGAACTCGCAAGCGGGACGCTTGCGGTCCGACGAGAGCTAGTCGTTAAACCGGGCGGTTGTTTGACGTTTTCGATTGACGTTAAGTTCGAGAACATCGGGACGCGAATAGTGGCCGACGGGGTCGAAATTCTGACGCTCTTCGCGCACTTTTTTGTGATCGATCGTTGCGATAAGAAGCTTTTCTTCGTTGCAGAACGGTTCGATCACCCATTCGCCGTCGGGCCCCGCGATGCAGGAACCGCCGTTGGCAAGAAATTCGGGAGCGTTCTCGATAACGGTTTCGATGCCCGGCAGATGCGACGGAAGATCGCTTTTCCGCATTAGCGATGAGACGGAAGCAACACACGACCGCGATTCTCTTGCGATAAAACGCGTGATGTCCTTGGTGTTTCGCTCGCTGCCCGGCCAGACGGCGACGTGGAGGTCTTCGCCCTGAGCGTAAAGCGATGTTCGCGCCAGGGGCATCCAGTTTTCCCAGCAGTTCAGGCCACCAACGGTAAAACGTTCAAGCTTATGTGTACGCAACCCGTTGCCGTCACCGGCTGCCCACGTTAGCCGCTCGTCGTAAGTCGGCACGAGCTTGCGATGGACCGAGCCGATGCTGCCCTCGGTGTCGATGTAAACAAGCGACGCGTAAACGCTCTTGCCGCCGCGATCGGGCGGGCGTTCCAGGACTCCGAGATAAACGGCGATCTTCGAATTCCGGGCCAGTTCGCAAACCGGCGTCAGATCGCCTTCCTCGATGCATACCGCCTGATTTACGTACTCGGCGTGAAACGCTTTGTGAAATGCCGAATTGAACGCCGTCTCCCGCGAATATTCAAGCCAGAAAGGATATCCGGGTACGCAGGCTTCTCCAAAACACACGAGCCGAGCACCTTTCGAAGCCGCGTCCGCGATCGTCGCGCAAACCTTTTTAAGCGTAGCTTTCCGGTCAAACCAAACCGGCGAGATCTGAGCAAGAGCAATTGTTAGTTCGTCCATCTATAGCCTCTTTAATTCCGCCTCTGCGGCGATGAAGCCAAAACTCGCCCATTGATCGCCTGCGCTTATTTTTTTGAAAATGGTCACGGCTTTTTCCTTATCGCCGTTGTAAAGAAAATAATTCCCGATGCCGTAGCCAAGCGAAGCGGAACCGAGCGTGTTTGCGTCGCCGCGGATAGTTGAGAGAAGGTCCTCGGCTTTTACTTCGCCGCGGTTCAGCTTTATCAATTTAAGGTAATCGGTGTTTTCGATTAGCTCGATCTCACCGGCGAACGGTTCGAGAACAGCTTTAGCTGCTTTTTCCTTACCCAGCCGCCGCAGCGTCATGTAATGCCAATACGCGGTCGCGACGCGCATGTCGTTGTTCTTCGAAACTTTTTGGCACTCTTTGTAGGCCGCGAGGGCCTTTTTGAAATCGCCTTTGAGGTAATATGCAAGGCCGAGGTGATACCAGATATTCGATTGCAGCGTACTGGTCGGAATGTTCTTCGCGTTCGGCTGGCCGTCAGGCTCAACCTGGTCCGGCTTACCTTTGATCAATTTCGCGGCCTTTTCAAAATCGCTGACCGCGTCATCAAAACAGCGAAGAGTTATGTACCGATGGCCGCGATGACGGTATAGCTCGGCGTATTGCGGATTCGCTTTTATTCCATCGCTGTAGATCTTGATGGCCGTCTTGTATTCCCCTAAATAAGCTGTCCGACGGCCGAACCAAACCGCTCGATTTGCATCGTCGGGGTTGATGTAATAATCCGTCCGCTCATTCGACAATTGTGCTTCGTAATTTTTCCTTGTGTCGTCCGAAAGAACCGGTTTAACCTCGGTCGCCGTTTCCGGGCATTTTTGCGCGTGTGCGAACCCAAACAGTCCGATGCAGAGAAGAAAAACAAATCCGATCTGTTTCATAGCCGGAATTCTAGCAAATTCTTTGTGAAATCACGCCTTAACCTGCTTTTGACAATTACCGACGTGTGATAGATTAGCGTTCTATGTCGAACCTGATGACGCACACGCTGTCCGATAAGCTCAAGCAGTCATACCGAGCCGAAATTCAAAAAACGATCGAAGAGAAACGAATAGCTCGCATATGGGATAAAGACGCGTCGGTTTGGACCGGCGAGGACGAAGCCAAATGGCTTGGCTGGCTGACCGTCGTCGAAGAAGAGCTCGGCAACGTCGAAACTTATCGTGCTCTAAAAGAAGACCTGGAGGCGGCTGGTTTCACCCACACGCTGCTTATGGGCATGGGCGGCTCATCGCTTTGCCCCGAGGTTTTGGCAATGACGTTCGGGGCAAACAATTTTCACATTCTCGACTCGACCGTTCCGGCACAGGTAATTACGACGGAGAGCAAGCTGATCTCGCCAAAACGCTTTTCATCGTGGCCAGCAAAAGCGGCACGACGCTTGAGCCGAACTGCTTCAAGCAATATTTTTTCGACCGCGTTGCCAAAGCCGTCGGACCGGAAAGTGCGGGCAAGCAATTTATTGCCATCACCGATCCCGGCTCGAAGATGCAAAAGGTCGCGGAAGACGACGGATTTCGCAAGATCATGTTCGGCAAGCCGGAGATCGGCGGGCGGTTCTCTGCCCTTTCCGCATTCGGACTGACCGCGGCCGCGGCGATGGACCTGGATGTCGAAAAACTGCTGAAGAGCGCCGAATCGATGGTCCGTTCATGCAAGGCAAGCAATCCGGCCGAAAATCCGGGAACGATTTTGGGCACGATACTCGGCGTTTGCCATCGTGAAGGTCGGGACAAGCTCACGATATTCACACCGCCGGAATTTTACGATCTGGGCGCCTGGCTCGAACAGCTAATCGCCGAATCCACCGGCAAGAACGGCATCTCGATCATCCCGGTCGACCGCGAAAGCCTGAACCCGGCCGATATGTACGGCGACGATCGCATTTTTGTTAACTTCACGGTTAAAGGGGCGAAGATCGACGAGGACACGCAGGCCGACCTGGCCGATATCGTCGACGCCGGACATCCGATGATCAACATCGAACTGTCGGACAATTACAGCGTTGCCCAGGAATTTTTTCGTTGGGAATTTGCCACCGCCGTCGCCGGGGCGATCATGGGCATCAATCCGTTCAACCAGCCGGATGTCGAATCGGCTAAGGTCGAGGCAAGAAAGATCACCGAAGCGTATGAACAGACCGGATCGCTTCCGCCGGACGAGCCTTTCTTTACCGACGACGGAATTTCATTGTTCACTACGCCCGAATATGCCGCCGAGATGACCAATGCCGCGGATGAAAAATCGCTCGCCGGTTTTATCGAATCGCACCTGTGGAATCTTGGCGAGAACGATTATTTCGCGATACTTGCCTATATTGAAATGGACCAGGAACACGAGGATGTCTTGCAAGCAATTCGCGGCCACGTGTTCGAACATTACACGGTCGCGACGTGCCTGGGCTTCGGCCCGCGTTTCCTGCATTCCACCGGCCAGGCCTATAAGGGCGGAGCAAATAACGGCGTTTTTCTGCAGATAACTTCAGACGACGCGGTCGATCTTCCGGTGCCTGGCCAGAAATATACTTTCGGCATAGTAAAGGCGGCCCAGGCCCGCGGCGATTTTCAGGTGCTGCTCGATCGCGGACGCCGAGCTCTTCGCGTCCACATTGCGGGCGATGTTCGTGCCGGCCTCGACCGGCTTCTTGACGTCGTGAGTTAGCGTTATTGAAGGGCTTCGAGATATTTTACGCCGGCACCGGTATTGAAAAGTACGACCCGCTCGCCCTCGGAGACGGCTGCATCTTCGATCATTTGCCGCAGTGCAGGCAGGCAGGCGGCCCCTTCGGGAGCTGTGAAGATGCCTTCGGCGGCCCCGATCTCGGCGACGGCGGCAACAAGGTCTTCGTCGGGCACCGCGATAGCGGTACCGCCGGACGCGCGGATAGCGTCAAGGATCAGAAAATCACCGATCGCCTTTGGTACACGAAGCCCGGAGGCAACGGTCGAGGCGTTCTCAAACTCTTCGGCAAATCTGTCGCCGGCCTCGAAGGCCCTCACGATCGGGGCACAGGTTGCCGATTGAACGCTGACCATTCGCGGCCGGCCCGGCCCGATCCAGCCCATCGCTTCCATTTCGTCGAAAGCCTTCCACATCCCGATCAAGCCGGTGCCGCCGCCGGTCGGATAAACGATCACGTCGGGAAGCTTCCAATCGAACTGCTCGGCCAGTTCATAGCCCATCGTTTTTTTGCCTTCGACGCGATAAGGCTCCTTCAATGTAGAAACGTCGAACCAGCCTTCCGCAGCCTTTCGCTCGGCGACGATCTTGCCGCAATCGGTTATTAGTCCGTCGATGAGAGTAACGTTGGCCCCGGTCTGCCGGCATTCGATCACGTTCGCCTTCGGCGTGTCGAGCGGCATGAAAATAAAGGCTTCAATGCCGGCACGCGCGGCATAAGCGGCCATCGCACCCGCCGCATTTCCGGCCGAAGGGACCGCGACCTTTTTTACTCCTAACTCCTTTGCCATTGAAATGGCCGCCGTCATGCCGCGGGCCTTAAAGCTTTGTGTCGGATTCTGTCCTTCGTCCTTGATGTAAAGATGAAGCCCGACGGTGAGCCGCGAAGCCAATTTTTCGGCCTTTAGCAAAGGCGTCCAGCCTTCACCAAAGCTGACGATATTCGCCGCGTCGTCAACAGGCAACACTTCGCGATATCGCCAAAGCGAAGAATTTCCTCCGCTAAGTGACTCTTTTGTCAGTGTTTGCGACGCCTTCGCGAGGTCGTAACGGACGAGAAGCGGTTTTCCGCACTCGACGCAAAGATTGTGGAGCACGCCCGCTTCGTGGCGCAGGCCGCACAAGGCACATTCAAGATGCGTGACGTTCATAGATTATTATTCTAAAACTGTATTGTCCGCCGGACCGCCCCGTCACTTCTTCCAGATAAACTCGCGTACGAGATTGAAACCGACATTTATCCCGACAGCGATCGCTCCGCCTTTCAGGCCGTGGACGTAGTCATATCTAGGCGGATACCAGGTCGTTGACGAAATTACCTCGGACGAAAAGTTACCGACCAGCCTGGGCACGCCAAGAA
>JABFSB010000340.1 GCA_013140875.1 Acidobacteriota bacterium | reverse complement strand
AATAAGCCCTTGGGCGACGGCCGATTTCAATTCGATTCCGCAATGACCGGCATTCGCGTTCGACGCGGCACTGAATTTAAAGCTGGCGACGTGATCGGCACGCTGAACGCGATGAATCACGTACACATGATCGCCGGCCCGAGCGGCGATGAAATGAACGCGTTGGATGCGTTGATACTGCCCGGCGTGGCCGACACGACGCCGCCCGTAATCGAGGAAGTAGAGTTTTTTGACCAAAACTGGCTTCCGGTCGAAACCAAAGGCGGCAGCGAACGTATTAAGCTTGCGAACGGAGCGCGTGTCGTTGTCCGTGCGTTCGACCGCATGGACGGCAATCCCGAACGCAGGCGTTTGGGCGTTTTTCGCCTCGGTTATCAGGTCCTGAATAGCGATCGTTCACCTGTAACCGAAATAAACTGGAACATAAGTTTCGACCGAAATCCTTCGCCCGATGCCGTCAGGTTCGCATACGCGCCGGGCAGCAAGTCCGGTGCGACCGGCGAGACGATATTTCGTTATATTGTGACCAACAAAGTCAGCGGCGAAGCCTTTGGCGAAGGATTTTTTGATACGGCAAACCTGGCTTCCGGCAAGTATATCCTGCGGGCGTTCGCAGCCGATTATTTCGGCAACACGACAACAAAAGACATCAGCTTTGAGGTAGCAAAATGAAACGTGCAATTGTTTGGATTCTATTGATCGCATTTATCCTTTCGGGTTTGGCCGTTCTGGTGAACGCTGCCGACCCGGTGCCGAAAACGCCGCCCGCACCCACATTCACCGACGCCGAACGCCAGGCCGAACTCGCCCGCCGCCGTGCGGCGGTTGCGGCAAAGATGGCCGATAACAGTGTCCTTATCCTCTTCAGTGCGGAGCCGAAGTTGTACACAAATGATGTCGACTATGTTTATCGGCAGGAAAATAACCTTTACTACCTCACGGGATTGAAACAGGAGAATGCAACGCTCGTCATTTCAAAGACCGGTGGAAAGGTCACGGAAACGTTGTTTTTGCCAAAACGCGAACCTCGCAGAGAGGCGTGGGAAGGCAAAATGTACTCTCGCGAACAGGCGACGAAGATCTCGGGACTATCACGGATAGTGGATACCTCCGAAAAAGATGCGATGCTGTCGGCTGTTAAGAACCGTGGAACCTTTACATCCAAGGACGCGTCCGTAACGATCACCGGAGCTCCGACGCTTTACCTATTGTTACCAGAGGACGAACCAAAACAGCCGGACGAGAACGGTCATCGCGAATTCCGAGTCGAAACGGAATTCTCGAAAGAACTCACCGAGTATAAGGTCGAGAACGCGCAGCCGATTTTTGCCGCGCTTCGTCACATCAAGTCGCCATACGAACTGAAATTGCTCCAGCACGCGATCGACATCACAACCGAGGCACAAATGCGGTCCATGGCGATGGTAGGCAGGGCCGAGTGGGAATATCAGGTTCACGCCGAGGTCGAGTACACTTTTCGTCGTCGCAATGCGGATTTCTGGGGCTATCCGTCAATCGTCGGCTGCGGTGCGAACGCGACGACGCTGCATTACGTCGAATCGCAAAGCCCGATCAAGCAAGGCGAGCTGCTGCTTATGGATGTCGGTGCCGAGTACGAACACTACACCGCCGACGTAACGCGAACTTACCCTGTGAACGGAAAATTCTCGAAGGAACAGGCCGAGATCTATCAAGTTGTTTATGACGCGCAAGAGGCCGTTGCAAAAGCGACCAAGCCCGGCGTTACTTACGGCCAGCTTCAGCAGATTGCCAGGGCCACGATAAACGAAGGACTCTTCAAACTCGGATTGGTAATAGATAAAAACTCGCGTCAGGTAAATGTCTGGAACATCCACGGCCTCGGCCACTGGCTCGGGATGAACGTCCACGACGTCGGCGATTATCAGTTGCAGATGAAACCCGGCATGGTCTTCACCAACGAACCCGGCGTCTATATTCACGAGGACGCACTAGACAATCTGCCCGACACACCAGAAAACAAGACGTTCAAGGAAAAGGTACGGCCGATGTTCGAGAAATACAAAAACATCGGCGTCCGCATCGAAGACGACATGCTCGTCACCGATACGGGAGTCGAATGGATGACCGGCAAACTGCCGCGAAAGATAAGCGACATTGAAGCCTTTATGTCGAAAGCGTCGAAGGAATTCGTGTGGACTTCATCCAACCAACATAGTCCTTCCACGGTTTTCGCCGGAGCTCCAATCGATGTTTTTGCCCTTAATTCCAACCGTCCAACCGGCGTCACTGTCCGACGAGGGTTCGCGGCGACGGTTTCGCATGGCCATTCCGACCAGGTGCGTTAACGACTTTTCTTCCTCCTCTTATTCATCTTCGTCCTCTGCTTCCGTGGACTAAAAACCTAACCACGGAAGGAGAGGACGAAGATGAATAAGAATAAAATCGAAAGGCGAACGCCTCCACCATCTAGGGCTCACTTGATAGTTTACGGCTGCCTCACGCATAATTGGCCCACTAATGCTTCCCCTTGTAATAGTAAATCCAAAATCCGCAGGCGGGTCGACGCGGGATAATTGGTCGGCGATCGCGAGCGATCTTCGCACACACTTCGGGCCGTTTCAGGTGGCGTTTACCAAGGCAGCGGGCGACGGAGCGAGATTGGCGAAGGATGCCGCGCAAGCCGGACGGAAATTCATCATCGCGTGCGGCGGCGATGGAACGATCAACGAGGTCGCCAACGGGATAATCGAGAGCGGCGCAGACACCGAGTTCGGCGTTCTGCCGTCGGGAACCGGAGGCGATTTTCGCCGCAGCCTCGGAATTCCAAATTCACCACGCGAAGCCGCCCGCGCGATCCGCAATGGAAAGTCGAAACTGATAGACGTCGGCCGCATCACTTTCCAAAGCCACGCGGACGAGACTGTTTCACGATATTTTCTCAACGTTTCGTCGTTCGGGCTGGCCGCGTCGATCATCGAAAGGGTCAAATCGAATAAGGCGCTCGATTGGCTCCCGCTCGGCGGTGTTCGCGGGCGGGCTAGTTTTGCATTGTCGACGCTTCAGGAAGTCGTCGGGCTCGATCCCGTAACGGTTCGTGTCAAGATCGACGACGGCGAGGAGCGTCTGCTGCAGACGGTAAACTTTTGCGTTGCCAATGCCCGCTATTTCGGAGGCGGAATGATGATCGCTCCGGACGCAAAATTGGATGACGGTTGTTTCGACCTCGTGAACATCGGCGACATTCGAACCGCAAAGATATTACTCAACGCGTTTTCTCTCTACAACGGAACGCATGTCGAGTTGAAAGAAGTAAAAAGCACGCTGGCGAAACGCATCTCGGTCTCGCCGTCCGACCCGCAGTCGCAGATCCATCTGGAAACAGATGGTGAACTTCCCGGCAAGCTTCCCGCCGTTTATGAGGTCGTTCCTAACGCTCTTCGTGTTCGCGTTCCCATAAATGCCTGAGCCTTTTGCATTTTGTAACATTTTTGTTACATTGCGGTAACATGTTTCCTCGTTCGTTTTATTTGTCGACTAGCATAATAATTGCCTGCTTGATCGCACTCGTCGCGGCTGCCAACGGTCAGTCCACGGTTGACGACAGCGATCTCCAATCATGGAACGATCTGAGCATTACCGTCGCTCTCAACAAAACGGTCGACCTCTACATTCCGGTCACGTTCCGATTCGATCATAATATCGGCACTCTCCACGAAGGCCGCATCGGAGCCGGCGTCATTTTAAAACCGGTGAAGAACGTAGCGATCACGCCGTTTTACACGTTCATTCGCGTACGCAACTCTGCCGGCAGGTTCGTTAATGAAAACCGCGTGACGCTCCGCGGCGTTTACCGGTTTCCGGTCAAGAATTTCGGCCTGTCGCACCGAAGCCAGTATGAGTACCGCATCCGTCCGACCGGGAATTTGTGGCGTTACCGCCCGTCGATAACGATCGAAAAAGAGCTGCCGGAAAAATTCGTGTCCGGACTGAAGGTTTATGCCACCGAGGAGCCGTTTTTCGAATCGACCACTAACCGGTTCTCGCGAAACCGATTCAGCGTGGGCATAAACAAGGTTCTGAACAAGAAACTCTCGCTCGATATCTACTACCTTTATCAAGGCGACAATTTCGCGCATCCGGCCTCAGTACACGTCATCGGTACCGCGTGGCGCGTCAAATTGTGAATTCCCTTTTGCTGTCCGGCTCTTCAAAACGCTTGCTTTTCCCATGGGCTACATCCGCGACGATGCCTTGAACTTCGCATCGACGCCTTGCCAAACGGCGGGGTTGTCGGCCAGAATGGTGAAAACTCCGATGTTATTTATACGCTTGGGACTGCATTAAAAGGAACGCTGTGGGAAACGACGGCGATTCCCGAGATTCGTACGCAGGCTAAATATTTGGCGGAGAATCTCCTATCAAAATAGCCGCCTATGGCAGATTCATACATTAAGCGACTCATCGAAACTTTCGAATCCCGCAGCGACAATGTTGCGATGCGGATCGTGGGCGACGAGAACGAAGTCTACACCTTTGGCGAAAGCCTGGCCGCGATACGCTCGATCGCTTACCGCCTCGGCGAGGAAAAAATTGAGAAAGGCGACCGTGTGGCCTTGATTGGCGAAAATCATCCGTGTTGGGCTCTTGCTTATTTGGGGACTCTCTATAACGGGGCCGTGTGCGTGCCGCTCGACCCTCATGGCGAGATCGAAACGCTGACCAACTTCCTTGAAAACTCGGAAGCGAAACTTGCGTTCATCTCGAGCGATTTCACCGGCACATTCAACGAGATCGAGGAAAAACTCGGCAAACACATTCCGGCGGTCGTCTGGAATTTTAATGGTTCGTCGAATGGATTTCAGCCGTTCGAGACCTGGTCGAAAGCGGGCTTTCCCGCCGCGTTTGCAAATAAGCGGCCTGAACACGCACCCGACGACAATGCGCTTCTGATGTACACGAGCGGCACGACCGGAAAGCCAAAAGGCGTGCCGCTGACGCACGGCAATATAATTTCGGAGCTTATCGGCGTCGACAGTGTGCTGAAGTTTCGCGACAACGAAAGGATACTGAGCCTGCTGCCGCTATTTCACGCGTACCTCCAGATCGTAAATCTTTGGGTCGCAACGACCGTCGGTGCCGAGGTCGGATATCTGAAAGAGCTTTCACCGGCCGAACTCGGCGACGCGATGAAGAGCTTTAAGCCGACGATCCTGACGACCGTTCCGCGTCTCTGGTATCTGTTTCACAAAAAGATATTCGACGCGATCGAAGCCAAACCAAAACTCGTTCAAACATTGTTCAGGGCAATGCTGGCGGCGAACGGCGTTGCGCGAAACACCTTCGGCACAAATCTCGGCGGCAAGCTCTTTGGCAAGGTGCATGAATCGTTCGGCGGCAACCTGCGTATCGCGATCTCGGCCGGCTCGCGTTTTGATGAAGAAGTCGCGATCGATTTTCACAAGCTCGGTTTCACCATTATCCAGGGCTATGGCCTGACCGAAACGAGCGGAGCGGCAACCGCAACGTTCGAAGACGATAACCGCGTCGGCTCGGTCGGCAAACCAATGCCGGGCACCGAGATAAAGATCGGCGATCCGGATAAGGAAGGCGTAGGCGAAGTCCTGATACGCGGCGGCGTTGTTTTCAAAGGCTA
The DNA here is from genome assembly GCA_013140875.1 of Acidobacteriota bacterium. Taxonomy (GTDB): domain Bacteria; phylum Acidobacteriota; class Blastocatellia; order Pyrinomonadales; family Pyrinomonadaceae; genus OLB17. The sequence goes on along the minus strand of JABFSB010000340.1, from coordinate 504 downwards.
TTATCACAACGAAGCAGCGACGGCCGACGCATTCACCGAAGACGGCTGGTTTCGCTCCGGCGATCTTGGAAAACTCGACAAGGACGGCCATCTTTATATAGTCGGGCGGGCAAAAGATGTGATCGTTCTTCCGTCCGGCAAGAATGTTCATCCCGAAGATCTGGAAGTCCATTATTTAAAGACGCCGCTGGTCGAAGAATTAGCTATCGTCGGGATCAAAGACGAAAGCGAGCAGCGGGCCGGAGCCGAGCGGCTTGCGGCCGTCGTCGTGCCCGATTTTGAATATCTGAAACTTTCGAAGATCGCGAATTCAAAAGAAGCGATCCGATACGCGCTCGACGATCTCGGCCGTGAACTGCCCGAATATCAGCGCGTGCGCGATTACATAATCCGCGTTGAACCTCTGCCACGGACAGCCACACGAAAGATCAAACGCTTCGAACTGAAAAAGGCTATCGAGAGCGGCACTATCGCCGGAACGGCCGGCGAAGCAAAGTCGTGGAA
>JABFSB010000401.1 GCA_013140875.1 Acidobacteriota bacterium | reverse complement strand
TGCTTGGACGGGTGACGACGGCGGAATATCTTCTCGATAACAACGTCGATCCGCTCGCGGGCACAAAGACCGGTCTCAACGGATTTCATTATGCAGCGTCGAGCGGGAATCTCGCGGTTATCAAACTTTTGATCGAGCGCGGCGTTTCGATGGAGATCGAGAATATGTACGGCGGCACGGTCCTCGGGCAGGCGGTTTGGTCAGCGGTTTTTGAGCAAAAGGCCAGTCACGCGGATATTATTTCCGAATTGGTTGCGGCCGGGGCCGTGATCGAACCCGGCACGCTTGAATGGTGGGAACAGCAGGATGTTCCGTCTAAAGAAGCAAAACTACTAATCGCGGAAACGCTTAGAAACTCACAGGCACCATGACCGAAAGCGCGCTCAAAAGGCGGATCTATTCCGTTGACCTTCTTCGCGGCATCGCAATGATGATCATGATGCTCGATCATGTGCGCGAGTTTGTTCACGCGGGTGCGTTGACCTCCGATCCGACCGATCCAGCCACGACTACGGCTCCGCTGTTTTTCACTCGCTGGATTACGCATTTTTGTGCACCTACGTTTGTGTTTCTTTCCGGCGTAAGCATTTATCTTCAAAAGGCGAATGGCAAAACAAACGCCGAGCTTTCCCGATTTCTTTGGACACGCGGCCTGTGGCTGATCTTTCTCGAATTCACTCTAATTCGATTTTTGATCGTGTTTAATCTCGACTATTCATTTGCCGGAATGGCGCAGGTCATATGGGTGATCGGTGTTTCGATGATCGTGATGGCCGCGTTGATCTACTTGCCGGTAAAGGTCGTTGGCATTGCCGGCGTTGCGATGATAGTGCTGCACAATCTGCTTGACGGAATTCAGGTGCCGCCCCAGATCGCGTTTGCCGGGACGCCGCCGCCCGATCTTTCGCAGTCGCTGTGGATCATCCTGCATCAAGTAGGCATCGTTCGATTGTTCGGTGGATCGCAACTATTTTTGGCCTATCCGCTAATACCATGGGTCGGCGTGATGATGGCGGGATATGCCCTTGGCACGGTTTATAAATGGTCAAGCGAACAAAGGCAGAAACTGCTGCTAAAACTAGGGCTGGCCGCAACCGCTCTTTTCGTTGTCATTCGCCTGATAAATGTCTACGGCGATCCGGTCATCTGGAAATATTTCGCAACACCGGTGGCAACCGTCCTCTCGTTCCTTAACACCACCAAATATCCGCCGTCGCTGCTGTTTTTGCTGATGACACTCGGACCCGCGTTGCTCGTACTCGCCCTCGCCGACCGGATCGACGGTAACGCCATTTGGCAGCGGGTCTGCATCACCTTTGGCCGTGTGCCGATGTTTTACTATATTCTGCAATGGATAGTCGCACATTTATCGGGTGTGCTGCTCGGCTATTTTGCGGGTGTCGATGTCGGCTATCTGTTCCTTGCGCTTTTAGACATGGGCCGGGCCGCTCCGCCGGGACACGGATTCTCGTTGGTGGTCGTCTATGCTGTTTGGATAACCGGCCTGATCATTCTGTATCCGCTGTGCTCATGGTTTGCGAATGTGAAAAAACGTAATAAACATTGGGCTTTGAGCTATTTATAGAATTTCGCAGCACGTATAAGCATCTAAGACAAATGTCCAAATCTTTCGCTATCATTTCGCTTTCACTACTGTTGTTTTGCGGCGTCAGCTTTGCTCAAAAGGCGACGGATTCGCTGCCGCGTGTCTTCCTGCTCGACGCAAAGCAGATCTTTGATGACCGGGTGCGTTTGGCCAGGCCCGATGCTACCGCCGCCGATAAATGTGCCGTCGCAAAAATAATCAGGGACGGCGACAAGGCGCTTAAAATCGAGATCACGCCCGTAACGGCAAAACCGCTGGTTGCGCCGAGCGGCGACAAGCACGATTACATGAGTCTTGCACCGTACTTTTGGCCCGATCCGAAAAAGAGGGACGGATTGCCGTACATTCGCCGCGACGGCGAGAGGAACCCGGAGATAAAATCGATTCCGGACCATGATTCTTTGGCTCGTTTAGTCGACACGGTCGAAACCCTTGCGAGAGCATATTATCTGTCGCGCGACGAAAAATATTCCGCCAGAGACGCGACACTTCTGCGTATGTGGTTTCTCGACGCGGCCACGCGGATGAACCCTAACATGGAATACGCCCAGGCGGTGCGCGGCGAGAGCACCGGCCGTAATTTCGGGATCATCGAAACAAGAGGCCTGACGCGTTTGGTCGATTCGATCGGCTTGCTGGCCGGATCCAAAAATTGGAGCGAAGCCGATCAGAAGGGTTTGGAAAAATGGTTCGGCGGCTATCTCGATTGGCTGCTGACCAGCAAACTAGGCAAACTTGAGGCCGCAGCCAAGAACAATCACGGTACGCACTATGACGAACAAGTCGCGTCGTTTGCACTGTTCGTCGGCCGCCGGGATTTGGCAAGGCAGATTATCGAAACCGCAAAGGAAGAACGCATCGCCAGCCAGATCGAACCCGATGGCAGCCAGCCGCTTGAGCTTGCGAGAACGCAATCGTGGGGCTATTCAACGATGAATCTTTCCGGGTTCTTATCGCTTGCAAAACTAGGCGAATCGGTCAACGTCGATCTCTGGAATTACACAACAAAGGACGGCCGCGGCATCAGAAAAGCTATCGAATACCTGGCGCCCTTCGCCGCAGGCAAAAAATGGGAGCATCAAGTTCTGACCCCGCTCGAACCCGAACGCCTAAATCGCCTCATACGCCTGGCCGGACGAAAATATACCGACAAAACGTTTGGCGATTTAGTCTTGAAATCTACCGACCTCGCCAACTTGTCATGCACGACCTTGTTCGAGCCATAGAAAACCTGGACCGACGCCGCGAGGTTAGTACTTCAACGGCACAAACATCGATTACGAAAATCGCCGCTTTTGATACAATTGAAACGGTATTCAGACGGGGAGTATTATTTGCCGTGTTTAAAACTTTATTTTCCACACTGTTCTTTTCACTTGTCATCGGCTTTTCAAGCGCCTCGGCACAGACTCCGCAGCCATCTCCCGGACAGCCGGGCGATAATGAAGTTGTTAAGATCACGACTTCACTGATCAGACTGGATGTGGTTGTCCGGGACAAGGACGGAAAGCAGATCACCGATCTTAAATCCGGCGATTTCCAGGTCTATCAGGACGGCAAGCTCCAGACCGTAACAAGCCTCTCTTACATCGACCCTAACAAATCGGACAACGCTGATTTAAGCCGAGAGAAAATCAAACCGGGCAAGCGTGAGCCGCTCGCACCGCCGGCAAATATTCGTTCGAAACAGGGCCGGATAGTGACGTTTGTTCTCGATGACGGAAACTGCCTGGCAACCGTTACCGGCACGGCGGCCATCCGCGACGGAATGCGCAAATTCGTCAGGGAGCAGATGCTTCCCGACGATAAAGTAGCTGTTTACCGCACGCGGGGCGGCGCCAGCCTTTTGCAGATGTACACCTCGAATCGCGACATTCTTCTCAAAAAGATCGACAAAATAACCTTGATGCCTACAGGTTCGTGCGGCAGCTCGTTCGAGCCGATCCGCGATAAATCCACGATAAAGTTTACCGGAAAGGGAGCCGAGTCGTTCGAAAGTGAGGCGGACAAGAAGTTTAGAACGGACAATGAAAAGAACGAGCGGGAAAATCAGGTGATCGGCACGATCGGAGTGTTGAGGTTTGTCGTCGAACGCCTGAGAAATGTTCCTCAGCGAAAGATCGTTTTCCTCTTATCTGAGGGCATCAGTGCCGACATCAAAACGCGGGCCGGCGATGCCTTGCGGGAACTTGCCGACAAGGCGAGTCGTGCGTCGGTCGTGATAAACACAATGAGTGCAAAAGGCGTGACGGCGCCGGGAATGCTCATGGCCCAGGATGAGGTTTTGCCTGGAATACTGAACGGCAACGATATGGCCGTTCAAGCCGTAGAGGACCGGGTTGAGGAAGAGCGGGCGTTGAATCAAGGCCTCTCATACCTTGCGTATGCGACGGGCGGCAAATTTGTCCGCAACGAGAATTTTTTGGACGTTGGCCTGAAGAAAATCCTCGATGCGGAAACCGGTTACTACTTGATCGGATACGAACCGGACGACGAGACCTTTCGCGGGAAGCAATTTCACCGCATCGAGGTCAAGGTCGGCCGTCCGGACACGTCCGTCGCCTCTCGCAAAGGTTTTTACGGCCGCACTGAAAAGGAATCGCAGCCGGTTTATAAAACTGCGGATAGTCCGCTTTTTCAGGCCATCAGCTCGCCGTTCGAAGAAAGTGGAATGGACATACGGCTAACGACCGTTTTCGGCAATACGGCCTCGAAGGGAAGTTATCTGCGAGCTTTTTTTCACGTAGATGGGCGGGACCTGAGCCTGATCGATGAAAACAACGGCGGTAAGAAAACGGTGCTCGATGTGGTAGCTGTAATTTTGGATGAGAAGGGCGCGGTGGTCGACGAATTCAATCGCTCGTATCCGATCCGAATTCCAAAGCAGGGCGTTGCGACCGTTCAGCAATACGGGCTGGATTTTTCCACGGATATTCCTTTCAAAAAGGCCGGCCTTTATACTTTCAGGCTGGCGGTTCGTGACAATAATTCGAAGCGGCTAGGTTCGGCCGGTGATTTTGTCGAGATACCGGATGTTGAAAAAACCAGGTTCCTGGTATCCGGCCTGACCGCGTACGGAACCGATCCGGCGGGAAATCCGGTAGTTCCTAAGCAGCAACCCGTTAACGCGGCATTTTCACCTGTTTTTACCGAATCAGTGGCATCATTGCGACGCTTTCCCAGGAACTCGGTGCTTTACTACAACTATACGATTTACAATTCGAAATTAGACACCGCCGGAAAAGCAAGTTTGGCCAGAGAACTGCGGCTCTACCGGGACGGGAAGCTACTGGTATCGTTTCCCGAACAGCCGCTAAAACCTTCGTCGGACGCAGATCCGAAACGGATCGAAGATCGCGGCGTCGTCAGGATCAACGGCGATATCGAGCCGGGTGAATACGTTTTACAGATTATCGTCAGAGACAAGCTGGACAATAAGGTTTCATCACAATGGATAGACTTCGAGGTTATGGATTAGTTGACAGGTCTGCCTCGGGATTTCCAGATTTTCCGATCACAATGTGAGCTGGGTTACTCCATTTCACTCTCGTCTATATCAAAGTTCGCATAGACTTTTTGGACGTCATCGTTGTCATCGATAGCGTCGTAAAGTTTCATCATGCTTTTGGCGTCGCCGCCTTCGAGTTTGATGTAGTTTTGCGGGACCATTGATATTTCGGCGGCCTGGGGTTCGATGCCGGCTTTTTTTATTGCTTCGTGGACGGCTTCGAAATTGTCGGGCGCGGTGAAGATCTCGAACACATCTCCTTCATCCTGCATGTCGTCGGCACCGGCGTCGATGGCGATTTCGAACAGCTCGTCTTCGCCTTTTGCGGCTTTGTCGACGACGATATAACCTTTTTTGTCGAACATCCACGCGACCGAACCGGCTTCGCCGAGGTTGCCGCCGTTTTTCGAAAATATATGGCGAAGCTCGGCGACGGTTCGGTTGCGGTTGTCGGTCATCGTTTCGACCAGCACGGCAACGCCGCCTATTCCGTAGCCTTCGTACGTGATCTCGTCGTAGTTCACGCCCTCGAGCTCGCCGGTGCCGCGTTTTATCGCACGGTCGATGGTGTCATTGGGCATGTTCTGGCCCTTGGCATCGGTAACGGCCTTGCGCAAACGGGCGTTAGCATCGACGTCGCCGCTGCCGCCGGTGCGGGCCGCAACGGTTATTTCCTTGATCAACTTGGTGAAGATCTTGCCGCGTTTTGCGTCGAGCGCGCCCTTCTTGTGCTTGATTGTGTGCCACTTTGAGTGTCCTGACATTTAGTTATCTACCTTGATTTTGTCCTAATCAGATTGGAAGAACCCAGTCGCTATCGCTCCCGGTTCCGACGTGTTGTCGAAACTCAAAATATATCACGCCGATTTTTGATTGGACAAACCGGGGTATTTTCACAATTTGTTGAGTTTCCGGTTACAGCGATTTCACGCCGCGGTATTTCAATTAGAGATTATGAAGCGAGATACAACAATATTCGTGTTGTGCGGTTTGATGCTGTTGGCCGACGCGTTGGCCGCGCTTGAAACCTTTGGGGAAACCGGAAC
>JABFSB010000505.1 GCA_013140875.1 Acidobacteriota bacterium | reverse complement strand
GAATGGAAACGTTCGGGATGCCGCGGGGCGATCAAAAGCCGGCAAGAGTGGCCGAGTTCGCCGTCCAAAGATTCGAGTAGGTATTTTTCCTCTGGCTCGTGCGTACTTGCGGCGACGATGAGTGGTTTCGCGCCGTCGATACCGAAGCGACGCCGGAAAAGTTTTGTCAGTTCATTGTCGGCCGACTCACCCGTTTGTTCGAACTTTATATTCCCGGTCACGAAGATCTTCCCTGGGTCGGCGCCGAGTTTCTCGATCCGCCGTCCGTCTGCTTCGCCTTGCATCAGGGTAAGATCCACTTTCGCTAAAACGTCGGAAATTAGCGGACGTGCGAAGGAATAGTTTTTGAAGGATTTTTCCGAAAGGCGTCCATTCACAATCACGACCTTTGATCCCCTTCTTTTAGCCTCGCGAATAAACCTCGGCCAGATCTCGGTTTCCATAAGGAGAACTATTGAAGGTTCGTAGTTCGCGAGCGCTTTTTTGACGCTGAATTTCCAGTCGAAAGGGAAGTAGAAGACGGCATCGGCTTTGCCGGAGAATATTTTTTGCGCCAGCTCCTGGCCGGTTTTTGTGGTGGTCGAGACGATCAGGCGGTGGCCGGGAAATTCGGCGAGAAGTGCGTCAACCAAGGGTCGTGCGGCGTTGGTTTCGCCGACTGATACGCAGTGCAGCCAAATTACTGTTCGCTCGTCGTGGATGAACGGCGGATAGTTGCCCATCCGTTGCCGAAAACCCGCCGCGTACTTTTCCCGCCGCAGTAAAAAAAGCGGCAGCATCAGCAGGAAGCCGATGGACAAAATTGTTGAGTAAAGGAAGTACATTAGGAAGTCGGAACCACTAAAATACACGAAAAAACACGAAAACGTTCGTGACGTTTCGTGTTATTTCGTGGTTAAAGCTCTCGCGAATCGCGCCGATGACTACTTTACCCGTTCCATATACCGGGCTTCGGCCGGGTTGACGCGAATTTTTTCGCCTTCCGCAACGAACGGCGGAACCATTAGGGTTACACCGTTTTCAAGCGTGGCGGGTTTGTTCGAATTTGAGGCGGTCGCGCCTTTTAGCTGTGGTTCGGTGGTCGTGACCGTCAGTTCCATCGACGCGGGCAGGGAAATGCCGATCGGCGACGCGTCATAGAATTCGACCTCTATCTTCAATCCCGGCATCAGCCACTGGGCAGCGTCGCCGAGTTCTTCTTCGGTCAGCGCGACCTGTTCATAGTTTTCCTGATTCATGAAATGGTGGTGCGAACCATCCGAATACAAGTACTCCATCTTATGCTGCTCAAGCGTGATCTTTTCGAGCGTGTCGTTCGAGCGAAAGCGGTACTCGAACGAGTTGCCGGTCAACAAATTACGCAGCCTGGCCTGCACCATCGCCCGCAGGTTGCCGGGCGTGTGATGATGAAATTCCATCACCTTTACGGGATTGCCCTCGTGCAAGATAACCATCCCTTTTCTTATATCGTTTGCCGAAATTGCCATAAAAACTCGATCTATCTCCGTGTTTGATAACCCGATGAATGCAAAACAGGTAGTTTAGCGGAAATCGACGGAAAAGGGAAAGGAGTGTGTTGAGGTCTGATTGCAGAAGCCCGCGCGCGCGCGAGCAAGGGCGTGATGACCAACGTTGGATGTTACGCCCTTGCTCACGCGCGGGCTTCTGCACTAGGACTTCTTGAATGGCAGCGGCGGCGGTTCTTCGCCTTCTTTTGGCGCGTCCTTCTTGAGCATTGCGTAGATATCCGTGATCTGCTTTATCCAGTTTTTGGAATCTTCGTGGGTTGGGTCGAGTTTGAGTGCCCGGCGATAATCACCCAGGGCGGACGCGTATTGACGCGCTTCGGTCAGAGCAAAACCTCGGTCGTAGTATGCCTGCGCCAGGTCCTTTTTCGCTTCGGTATCTGCCGGTTTGCTCGTAACGAGCTTTTCAGCGGCGGCGATCGTTCCGTCGAACTTCGCGGTATCGATCGGCTCGCCCATTCCGGCGGATTTGTAGGGCGCCGTTCCGTTCGAATTGGCCGATGGTGCGGGCTGATTCTCGGTCGTGTGTGCCGTGACGGTTTGAGGTTTTTCATTCCGGGCGGGCGGCTGATTCGATGTATTTGTATTTTGCGAAATCGGCTGAGCGCTATTCATGCAGCCGAATGACATGGCAGCCAGAAAAAAAGTAATGCAGTATTTCATATCTTTTTATTAGCCTTTAGTTCGACAATTTTTATTTCCCGCAAAGACGCAAAAGGAAGAACTAATTCTTATCAATATACGGCCTGGCCTGGACGATATAAATTCGGCCGTTCATTATTCCCCATTCTATATCCTGCTCCTTTTTGCCGAAGATACCGCGGATGCGAATTGCGGTCCGTGCGAGCTCGCGTGCCTGCAGGTCGGTCAGGACTCGCTTTCGCGTATTCGCGCATTTGTCGGTCGTTTCTTTAAGGTCACCGTTTTCGTCGAATGCCAGTGCGCTTTCCTGTTGCGAAAGCGTCATCACGATCACTGAATTCGATCTCGGATTGAACAGAATCTGCTCGGGCAATCCGCTATTATCGACGACCTTGGAATTATGTCCGCAAACGGCGCTGATGTATACGTTGTCCTTGCTCTCTTTGTCGAACGGGTCTTTAGTGATCATCACGCCGCCCTTTTGCATATCGACGCCGAGTTGGACGAGGGCCGACATATAAACGTCTTTTTGGCTGATGTAATTTCGAACGCGTGCATCGTACGCTTCGAACTTCCACAACGAGCCCCAGACCTTTTTGACGGCGTCGATCAGTTTATCGGCTTCACGAACGTTTGGAACACTCGAATATAGGCCGGCACCGCTGAAATTCGGCAAATCCTCGGAATTTGACGAGCTGCGAACAAAGACGGGGCGGCCGCCCAACTGCGTTCGCCATTGTTTTATGATCTCAGCCCGCAGGGCATCATCGAACGGTGCTTTTTGTATTTCGGCACGGAATTGCTCCAGTTTTTGTCGACGAACGCGCGGGTTGTGGACGAATTCGAGATCATCCTGCCATGCGGCCATCTTGTCGTCGAACCCGTTGTCCTTAATGAACTTGTCGTACCAATAATAAGGAATCGAAAAGCCGTCCGGGATAATTATTCCCGGAACGCGTGAGCGGATCATTTCGCCCTGGTTCGCCGCTTTTGAGCCATAGCGAATACCGTCCTTTGCACGCATTTCCCGCAAACCCGCGATGCGCTTGACCGCAAGGTCCACCGGAGGAACGACCTGATCGGGCGATTTGAAATCCTGTTTGATCGTCTCGAGCGAGGCGCGTTTGATTTCGTATTTCGTAAGGTCGGCGTTCAGCTCGTAAACGAACGTGTCGTATTCGCGAAACAGCTTGTCGGCATCTTTTATGTAAACATTCGGAACGTTCCAGCCCTTGGCGAGAATGTTGATGTGCGATAGCGGCGACGACGGTTTGGCGACGATGATCCCGCGAACCGGCGGCAGCGATTGCGGCAATTCTTTGAGGACGATGATCTCGTTGTCGCCGATCTCGACCGTGTCGTCCAATTTGTCGATGATGTGAATACGGCCGACGGCTTTACCTGTGTTAAGGGCAAGGTATTCCTGATTTTTATTTAGCTCGTCCTGCAGAATGCGGTCGATGCCGAGATTTTCCGACACGTCTTCCTGCCTAATCGAATTCGGCTTATAAGGTACCTTTTCGTAAAAATGATCGTTGACGGCGGCGTTTGCCGTTTTGATGATCTCGGGCGTGGCGAGGTCGCCTTCCCATAGCTCCCACGTGAATTTCTCGACCGGTTTTTGCCAGGCAACAGTGCCGACGATGAAGCGGCGGCCGTCTTCAAGATATATTGGTTTGAAAACGTCGGCTCCGCGCGGCACCAGATATGTCGCGAGCAGAAAGTCTTTGTGAAATCGAAACCGCTGCGAATTTACGAAATAGATCTTGTTCTTCGACCGCCGATCGATGACGAACATGGTATGCGGCAGGGCGTACGGCGTGTTTTGATGATAAACACGCGCGATCGAATCGAAATCCTCACGCGAGGTTATTTTCAGCAGCGAGTTCTTTTTCGAATCGGGCCGCTTGTCCATCGCTCCGGCCGGTTCGCGGGTGGGCGAAGGTTTTCGCGACATCTGGGCGTTCAGCGAGATAAGCACCCCGCTGATCAGAAGAAACAAAATGGATGCGGCCGGGCGGAAACACGAGCGGTAACGATTGTGCCCTGAGGTATTAGAAAGCTTGGGTGTTCTAATCATTTTCTTTTCGTGAGTCTCCGGCAAGCGGAGCGTTAAACGGGCACACTCCCTACGGGTCGTGTTTCTGCCTTAAAGGTGTCATCGCGCATTGCGTCAAGTTCTTCGAGAGACCGGACGGTTATCTTCATATCGCGATATATACCTTCGGCGATGCGATAGATCCAGCCATGCACGAAAAGCTTCTGGCCGCGTTCCCACGCGTCCTGGACTATCGTCGTTTCGCCGACGTTTACTATCTGTTCGATGATGTTCAGTTCGCACAATTTGTCCAGCCGCGTCTCGTAATCAGGCAATTTCGCGAGTTTGGCCTCGTATTTGTGCATTATGTCCTGGATGTGCCGCAGCCAGTTGTCGACGAGGCCGTATCGGGCATCGTCAAAAGCGGCTTTTACACCTCCGCAGCCGTAATGGCCGCAGACTATAATGTGCTCGACCTTCAGCACTTCAACAGCGAACTGCATCACCGCAAGGCAATTCATATCGCTGTGGTTTACCAGATTGGCAACGTTGCGGTGCACGAACATTTCACCGGGCAGCATGCCGACGCTGGCCGTCGGCGAAATGCGGCTGTCGGAACAGCCTATCCAAAGAAAATCCGGGCTTTGCGATTCCGACAGGCGCTCGAAAAACTGGGGGTCCACGGCCTTTAGTTCTTCGGCCCAGCGGCGGTTGCTTTCGAGTAACTCTTTTATTCTTTCCACTAAAAGCTAGTTTAGCTTAACTGTTACCGCTAATCGAAGCGGTTGCGAACAAGTTATGTCCGGGATGAGAACAGCGAGCAAAACGAAAAATAAAAGAAGAGGCCGTCTGAAAAGTCGTTTGATCGGCTCCGGATGAGCCAACTGTTTGTAGAAGGAGATTAAAATCGGCGAAGCCCGTGGGGGCGACCAAGCTAATAACGACAAATAAATATATGCCGCTCCTACGGAGCTTTAGAACACTGGTCGTTTTTGAGCTTACAAACATTCCGCTCCTAACGGAGCTTAGATCATATCTTACTTTTTAGACATCCTCATGTGTCTTCAGCGTCTTGCTCAGTCCGAATTTCCGATTCGCGGGTGCGATTGCGCCCCTTTACCTGGGCACGCACGCTCAGGAAAAACGAGACACAGCCTAGAACCGCTGAGACGAAAGCTCCGTCCTTGTTTCCGGTCCATAGAAAATAGGCGGCGACCCCCGCGAGAATAACTGCCGTTATTTGAAAGATACGCTCCATAGCTATCCGGCCTTGCGTGCGACTTCTTTAAAACCTTCGCCGCGGAAGAAGGCAGCGGTGGCGTTGAAAAGCCGCTTGACGGCCCGAAAGACCTTGGGGAAGAACCAGAGGAAAAATATCGCGAACAATGCAAGAACGACGACTATGATGAACGGGGCAAAAACCGCGAGAAGCGTGCCCGCAAAAGCGATCACATCCTCAACCAGCGAAAGTACCCAGTTCGAAACAGGTTCGGGCGAGAGATTTGCGCCGATGCGCGCGGCGGCCTTTGTTCCGTGAGAAGCGAGGGCGAAACCTCCACCAACCAATGTTGCGGGAATAACCACGGCGGGGCTCATATCAGAAACCGCGGCGTAAGCGACTATTGCCCCCGCCGGAACGCGAATGAAAGTGTGAACGACATCCCAAACGCTGTCGACATAAGGGATCTTATCGGCAAAAAATTCAACGATATACAGTCCGCCCGCTACGCCGATGATGACCCAGTTATCCAACACGTCCAACCCGCCCGGCAGTTTGACGCCGCCAAGCTTCTGCAGCAGCCCAAGCACCGAAACCGTGGCATAAAGATTTATCCCGCTCGTCCACGCCGAGCCAAGAGCCAAACTTAATGTCGAAAACCATTCCATAGTCTAAGATTCCAGCAGTTTCACGAATCCCGCTTGCTCGAAGTGTCGGTCGGTCGAAAGTACTTCGGTAACCTTATGTTCGCTCATTACGAGGAAACTAACGCCATCACACAATGACCACTCTTTGTCGCTACGCGACATAAGCAATTCAATTCCTCGTTTTGTCAGCTCTTCATCGACCCAAACAATCTCGATCGACGGATCCGAGAGCAGACTCTCGACAAAACTTAAAGCCGTATTTCTCGAAAAACGCCTGCTTTCACACAAAGGAACAAGTTCAGCTATGACAAGGCTATGAGTGAGGACGCGGCGGGCGGATCGAAAGAGTTCAGCGGCCCTACCGTGCCTCTCATCGCGATTATCGAGAAAGCAAAGCCAGCCGGAAGTGTCAATGAACATCAGTTTTTAGGCTCGTGCGTATCCAAGTAAGATGCCGCAAGATCTGCGTCGATCTTATCATTATCGGCCGATCTCGGGTCTCCGCTGTCAAAGATCCCTATAAACTTGCGTACATCACCTGTCTTTTTTTTCGGCGAACGCCCGCCGTTTTGTTCGAGCCTGGTTATCAGTTCCTTCTGCTGATAAAGCGGAAGTCTCATCGCTGCGTCCAAAACTGTATTCAAATCCAGATTCATAAGCTCTCCAAGAAGTGCATTCTACCACGAAATTACGTTTCTTCTTCCTCATTCGTTCCATCGCCGTCCTTCTTAAACCCGAATTTCTCGAGCCTGTATTGCAGCGTTCTGAAAGTCAGCCCAAGCAGTTTCGCGGATTTGGTGATGTTATTGTCGGTGCGGTCCATCGCCTGCACTATCAGGCTGCGTTCGACGTCTTCGAAGTTTACGCCTTCCGCCGGGAGTTTGAATTGCGAATCGCCTTCGACCGAGGCCGGACCGGAGCCCGTGGTCATTTCGGGCGGCAGGTCTTCCATGGTTACGGTGTCGTTCTCGCTCAGGAGGATGGCGCGTTCGATGGCGGATTCGAGCTGGCGGACGTTACCCGGATAGTGATAATCGTTGAGCAGCTTTTTTGCGGCCGGTTCGATGGCGATTTCGCGTTCGGTACCGCGCGTGTGTTTTTTGACAAAATATTCGAGAAGCACGGGAAGATCGGAGTGACGTTCACGAAGCGGCGGAATCTCGATCGAAAGGACGTTCAGCCGATAATAGAGGTCTTCGCGAAAACGCTTTTCTTCGGTCATTTTCAAAAGGTCGCGGTTCGTTGCCGCCAGGACGCGGACGTCGACCGGTATCTCCTTAACACCGCCAACCCGACGGATCTCGCGTTCCTGAAGAGCACGCAGCAATTTAGCCTGCAATGAAATATCCAACTCGCCGATCTCGTCCAGGAACAAGGTTCCGTGGTCGGCGATTTCAAATAATCCTTTTTTCTCGCCGACGGCCCCGGTAAATGATCCTTTCTCGTGCCCGAACAGTTCCGATTCAAGCAAGTTCTCATTGATAGCGGCACAGTTAACGGCCTGGAAAGTTTCGCTCGCCCGCAGGCTGTTCATGTGGATCGACCGGGCGATAAGCTCTTTACCGGTGCCGCTTTCACCGCGGATCAGAACCGTCGAATTCGATTTTGCGATCTTCAATATCAGTTTCTTGACCTTGTCCATCTCCGGCGAGACGGAAACGATCTCGGTATCGAGAGCCGACAGCTTATTCAGGGACCGCGACACCGTCTCGAGCAGTTTTTCGCTGTCGTAGGGTTTCTGCAGGTAATCGAACGCGCCCAGCCGCAAGGCGTCCACCGCCGAATCGACCGAGCCGTGCGCGGTCAGGAGGATAACGATAATCGATTTGTCGAAATTAGTTAGTTCCTTCAACAGATCGAGTCCCGACATACCGGTCATTTTCAGGTCGGTCAGCACGAGGTCGAACCGCCGGGATTCGACAAACTTCATCGCCGCCTCGCCTGAACTGGCCGTCGTTACGTCATAGCCCTCGCCCGAAAGGATCGTCTCTAATATTTCCCTTTGATTTTTCTCGTCGTCTACAACGAGGATCGATTTTCTTGCCATAGATTAATTTTGGTACAGAGATCACAGAGTAAGATGAGCGGCAACCAGACGGCATTTCTTCCGCGTGCTCCCTGGCTAATTCATTTCATTTCTTTCGGCAATCTTACCGTAAATTTCGCACCTTCGCCTGCTGTCGACAGAACGCTTATCGTCCCGTTGTGGATCTCGACAATTTTCTGCACGATCGCAAGGCCGAGTCCGGTGCCGGTTTCTTTTGTCGAAAAATAAGGCTCGAATATGTTTGAGAGGTTCTCGGGCGGAATGCCGCTGCCGGTGTCGGCTATATCGAACCTTACGAATCCGCCGTCGGGCGATATTTTGATGCTCAGCTTGCCGCCGCCGCTTCCCATTGCCTGGACGGCGTTTATAAACAGGTTGTTGAACACGGACCTCAAGAATTCAGGGTCGCCTAGAAGCTTCGGGACGTCTTCGTGCTCGACGACGCTGATCTTGACATGGTTTTCGCCGGCCTGTGCCTCGACCAATCGCAAAGATTCCTGTACAACCTCACGGGCATCAATCGGCCGGAGGTCGGCTTTCGCGGGACGAGAGTAGTTGAGAAAGTCGCTTATCTGCTGATTTATACGAGCGACCTCGTCCTTTAGCTGCGAGGTTAGCTTGTTAAATTTTTCCTTTCGTTCCGGCTCATCGGGAGAGTATTTTGAACGAAGGTGGTCGAGCGTAAGATTGATATAGTTCAGCGGATTACGTATCTCGTGTGCGATGGCCGAGCCCAGGCGGCCTATCACGGCGCTTTTTTCAGCCTGCTGCAATTGGGCTTCGAGTTCCTTCGACTTTTCCAGCTCGGCGGTCATTTCGTTGAACCGCAAGGCAAGCTGACCCATCTCGTCGCCTCGATCCTCGTCAGGCACGCGTACGAGCAGATCGCCTTCGGCAACGCGTCGGGCAGCGGCTGAAAGATTCGCGATCGGACGTGTAAAACGCCAAACCAGCCAGAACGTGATAAGCGTTGAGATCGACAACACGGCCAGCGTCACAAGCAGCGGTCGGGCGGCACGCCATGCTGCCTCGCTTTTGTCGTTTTTGAGTAAAACCATCACATACCACCGGCCTTTACTGGTTTCGACCGGGATGGCGTGTGCTTCGTCGTCGCTATTCTTGTTGGTCTTTTTGTTCGGGAACCGGGCCAGGTCGTCGCCGAGCCGGCTGCCTTCCATCAGCGGCGGCAGATCGGTCAGGTCGGCCAACATTTTATACTGAAGCGTTCCGTCCTCGCCGACGGTCGGCCAATTGTTTTCCTTTATGCTGTCGCTGATACGCCACTGATCGTCGATGATTATTATATCGACGATCCTGCCACGCGTTTCCTCATCCAGAAAAGTTTGACCGGGCCTTTCGATCAGGTCTACCACCCGCTCTTCGGGCGAGGTCAAGCCGGCGGTCCCAAGTGCGAACCCGGCCACGAGCGCTTGTGCCTGGGCATCGCGCAACTCGATATTCTCCTGTTGCGTCAGGTAATTCAGGTAATATTGCACGCCCAGCGTTGCCACTATGAGCAGAGCAAGAATTAGCAATAATCGGCCTCGGAATGTCTGAAAAAAGTTCATTTACGGGTAACAAAACGAACGTGCGTTTATTTTCTCTTGCCAATGCCATAACCGGATGTTATAGTCTGGTTTAGCATTTTCGCACACTCTTGAACAATCACTTCAATTCGACCTGATTTTCGTTCCGGAGTTTCCCCTTTCAAAACAATCAAATATCGTTGGCTTGGCCGAGGTAAAACATGAAGTTAATGTGTTCCGAAAACCGTCTTATGAAGTTGTCGTTCGCGATTCTTCTATCATTCTGTGTCTTCCTTTTGGGCGTCGATGCGCAGTCGAAAAAAGCGGCGTCCGCGAAAAAGCCCGTCGCTAAGAAGAACGAAAAGCAGGCTAAGGATGCTCGTAAAGATAACAGCAAGAACAAGACTACGGCGACAAAGGACACAAAGAAAGGTAAGGCAGCAAACGAAAAGACCACCGCTAAGAAGAAAGAAGCTGACAAACGCGACAAGGTAACCGCAAAGTCAGCCAGCCGTGAGAAAGATTCGAAGAAAAAGGTCGATCCGAAAAAGGCGGCCGAATTAAAAAGAGCGGAAGCCGCCCGGCGTAAGGCTGAAGAAGAACGCCGTCAAGCCGCTTTGGCCGAACAACGACGCCGCGAACAGGCCGCACGCGAGGCTCGCGAACGCCGTTTGGCTTTCGAACGCGGACTGCGGACTGAAACCGTACAGAATATCGAAAACGACAATACCGAAGGGGAAGACATGACCGTACGCCGGGCCGCGGTGAATGCGCTCGGCTCGCGCGCCGGCACGGTCGTGGTCATGGAAGCCAAAACGGGCAAGCTGCTGACGGTCGTTAATCAGGATTGGGCGATAAAACAAGGGTTTAAGCCCTGCTCGACCATCAAGCTGGTCACCGGCGTGGCGGGTATTAACGAGCATGTTATCAACGAAGAGGGCGGCATCGGCAGCTCATCGTCCGGAATGAAGCTCGATTGGGCACTGGCCCGGTCGCACAATGGTTATTTTCAGCGGGTCGGCTCGAACGTCGGAAATTCGAAGATGATCGATTACGCACGAAAGCTTGGTTTGGGCGAGCCGACCGGCATCAACGCCGAGGGCGAAACGGCGGGCAAGCTTCCTTACGGTAACAATAACGCCCGTATCTATTCGCACGGCGACGATTTTGAGGTTACTCCGCTGCAGCTTGCCGTAATGGTGTCGGCCTTGTCGAACGGCGGCAAAAAGGTCGTGCCGCAATTCCAAAGACCGCGTGTCGAGCGGACGAGCTATCGGGCAAAATCAGTTGCGAATTTAGATGTTCCGCGTGAAAGTTTTGAAGGCGTGCTGCCCGGAATGGCAGGTGCCGCCGAGTACGGAACGGCCCATCGCGGCGTCGATGCATCAATGGGCGTTGCCGGAAAAACCGGTTCGTGTATTGGCAGAGGTTCGTGGGTAGGGCTTTTTGCTTCGGTCGCTCCGGTCGAGGACCCGAAATATGCGGTGGTCGTGATCACGCGCGGGCAGGGCGAACGCGGAAAGTATGCGGCGGCCGTGGCCGGACAGGTTTATAATTCGCTTCGTTCAAGGATCAGCCGGAACCCCGACAGCATTTGGGCCAAACGAACGATGAAGCAGACGCCTCCCGCCGATTCGCAGATCGCCCGCGGCGATGCCGAGGACGAAGACGAAGCAGACGACGCCGCGACCGGCGAGGCCCCGATCGTTGTGGGGCGGACTGCCCAGACGATGGCCCCGCAGCCGGCCGTTAAAAAGATGGTCCAGAAAACCAGCCTGTCGAAGCCGGTCTTTTCGCCGATCGTTATCGAATACGACCGCAGCGGTGCCGAAAAGAAACGGCCGCGAATTGTAAAGAATTAAGACACTCATACCGCCGGATCGCTTTCGGCACGGTTAATGCATCAATTCATTTCCGGTGTATCGAAATGAGTTGGTGCATTTTACGTTTCGGGAGCGATTTTTAGCTTGACAGGCACGCGATATTTGGATGATTATTGACCTTTCCAAATATTGCAGCCAACGGTTATAATATTCGGCGATCCGGGACGATTTCCGACCGAAATTTTTGCAACTAATTTTTTTAGCGATACATCTGAACCATCGCGATCAGGCAGTGTAAATTGCTGTGGAATCGCGCGATTGTAAAAACAGGTTTTGAGTATCAGTTGGAGGGTGATGTTAATGAATAAGATCTTTAGATTTTCTGGTTTGGCTGTATTCGCTGCCGCCGTTCTGGGTTTGTCGGCTGTGCAGGGCTTTGCGCAGGACGCTTGTACGGACACGGATGCTCAGACCGCGCTCTATACAAAGTTTACCGAGTTGTATCCCAAGACCGACCTTGAGAGCCGGAAAGGTGCCGTCGCGGCCGGAAAAGAGTTTCTCGAAAAATACGGCGCCTGCGAAACGGTAAAGGAGCAGGTAGATTATTTTAAGACGGCAGTTCCTGCATTGGAAAAATCGGTTGCCGAGATCGTGAAAGGCCAGGAACGGGCCAAGCTGTTCAAGCGTTATGACGCGGCCGTCGAAACCGACAACGCGGATGAAGTTTTCGCGGCCGGAAAGGAAATCCTCGCGTTGCAGCCGGAAAATTTCAACATAATGATCCCGATGGGCATGGTCGGCCTGATCAAGTCGTACGCCAAAGACAATAAGTATGCCGACGAATCGATCAAATATGCCCAAATGGCGCTTGCCGAACTCAAGGCCGGAAAGCCCTGCAACAGGAAGGACAAGGCCGGCAAAGATACTCAGGACTGCGGTGTCTTGAAATGGCAGCTTCCAAGAGCGGACATTACGAGCGAGCTTACCTATGCCATCGGTTATCTCAAGTTCTATGCAAAGAACGACAAAAAGGGAGCTTTGCCAAGCTATTATGAGCTGTCGCAGGGCACATCGAAATATAAGGACGAGCCGCGAGTTTATGCCACGATCGGGGACTATTACGTTACGGAAAAAAACAAGATCGGAGCCGAGATCCAGGCGTTGATCGAGAAGCAGAAAGCTGCTCCGACCGACGAGGAAAAGGAAAAATTTGAAGCCGAAATCAAGGGCAAGGTCGGTTTGTTCAACGGTTATCTCGAACGGGCGCTTGATTCTTTCGGACGTGCACACAAGGTAGCGTCGACCACTTCGCCCGCTGATAAGACGTACAAAGATGCGCTGCTCAAGACCGTCCAGGACCTGTACAAACAGCGTTTCGAAAAGGAAACAGGGATGACTGAATTCATCGCGGCCACCATCGCAAAACCGTTCCCTAATCCGACGAGCGAAGTTACGCCGGTCATCGATCCGGAACCGGTAACGACCACCTCGACCACGGGAACTTCGCCGGCGGCCGCGAGCGGCACGGCTGCCGCGACAAAACCCGCGGCGAATGGCAAGACGGCGACGGCAACCAAACCTAAGAAATAACAAATCATCTTAAAATCTAAGGATTCGGCCGGACGAGATAGTCGTCCGGCTTTCTTTTTGCATCTATTCTGAATAGAATTGTCGGGACCGAACGGAATAAGCACCTATTAATCGATTCGAAGTGTCACTTGGAGGTTCCTATGAAAACGATCTTTAGATCTTCGGGAGCAGCTGTTTTAATATCGGCTGTTTTGGGCTTCGCTGCAGCGAATGCTGCCGCTCAGGATGCGTGTGCGGATGTCGATGCCATAACCGCCGCCGACGCCAAGGTGCGTGAGAACTATCCAAAGATAGAGACCAGGAAAGTCGCCGTCGACGCCGGAAAAGAATATTTAGAAAAATACGGCACATGTGATACGACCAAGGATTTTGTTAACTGGTTGAAACCGCTGCTTCCGGTATGGGAAAAGCAGGTTAAAGACTATGAAGAGTATCTTTGGCGAAAGCCGCGTGTCGATAAATTTGATGGTGGCATAAAAGCCAGTAAGTTCGATGACGTTTACGCGGCCGGTGCCGAGCTTGTCCAACGTTACCCGGACAACGTCAATTATCAGTTGCCGCTCGGCTTGATCGGCCTTTATGAATCGTATAAAAGTAATTTCAAATACAACGAAGACTCGATTCGCTATGCAAAGATGGCGATAGCAAAGTTAAAAAGCGGGTCAGCTGAGCCGAAGAAAGATAAAGACCAAAAACCCATTGTTGATAAAGACGGCAAGGAGGTGTTTGGACCGTATCAATTCGAGCGGAATAAGGACAATGCGATCAGTGAGTTGACCTATGCTCTCGCATACATCAACTACCACGCGAAGAAAGACAGGAAGGCCGGCTTGCCTTACTACTACGAAGTTTCCCAGATGCCGGGCATCTACAAGGAAGAGCCCCGATTGTATGCCACGATCGCCTCGTATTATATTGATGAATCCGATCCTATTCGAAAAGAAATCGTTGCCTTGATCGAAAAACAAAAGATCGAGCCGACCGACGAAGGGAAGGAAAAGCTGGAAGTAGAGATAAAGGCTAAAGTTGCCATGCTTAACGGTTATACCGAGCGGGCGTTGGATTCTTTTGGTCGGGCCTATAGTTTTGCGGACGAAAAGATTCCCGCCGAAAAGACTTTGAAAGCCGACGTTTACAAGACACTTCAGGTCCTGTACCAGCGACGCTTTGAGAAAACGGACGGCCTCGATAAATGGATATCGGCCGCCGCCGCCAAACAGCTTCCGAATCCCACGACCGCGGTCACGCCCATATCCGATCCGGAGCCGGTAGCGACAACGACCGCACCGGCTTCGACGACGGTTCCGGCAGGTCCCCCGACGACTGGAAAGCCCACAACGCCAACCGCAAAGGCGGCTACGGTGAATGGCAAGACGGCGTCCACCACCAAGCCGGCCGCAGCGACAACGAAGCCGCCCGCGGCGAACGCCAAGGTTACAAAGGCAAAGAAACCGAAGCGTCGGTGATTATTTTAAATTCTGCCGATGGGCCGGGCGGCAAATTCGCCCGGCTTTCTTTTTGTCTGCAATCTGCATAGAATTGTGTGCAGGCAGATGGATGTTGCAAAGCTTGAAAAACTGCTCGGTTATGAGTTTGCCGATCCCGAACTTCTTTCGCGTGCACTTACCCACCGGTCGTGGGCGCACGAAAAATCACCGGGTGAAGGCGAAGATAAGTTGAGGGACACCCAGAACGAATCGCTTGAGTTTGTCGGCGATTCGGTGGTCGGCCTCGTGATCGCCGAGAACCTGTTCAGGCGAAATCCCGGATCCAGCGAAGGCGATCTGACGCTGATGAAACATCATCTTGTCAGCACTGCGACGCTTTCACGGATCGCCGCCGGCCTGGGGTTGGGCGAGTTCGTCCGTTTGGGCCGGGGCGAAGAGAAAACCGGCGGCAGGGAAAAATCGGCGATCCTTGCCAATACTTTGGAGGCCGTCCTCGGAGCGGTATTTTTTGACGGCGGATACGCTGAGGTAAGCGAATGCGTGCTGCGCGTGTTCGAAAGCGAGATGGCAAATGCCACGCCGCGAGCCTCGCATGATTTTAAAACGTTGCTGCAGGAAACGCTGCAGGCAAGAAAGCTCGCGGCACCGAGCTATTCGCTGCTTTCGTCGGAAGGAATGCCGCACTCGCGTACGTTTGTCGTCGAGGCGTTATGGACAGGCGGCCGCTCGGTCGGCAGCGGAAAATCGATCAAATCCGCCGAAATGATGGCCGCAAGCGAGGCCCTGAATTCACTTCGAACCGAGGAAACCGCGGCTGAGAAATGAGCGTATCCATTAGATGGAAAACTATCCCATAACCACTCGTCACTATCCAAAATCAAGTTCTTGATCTTGAGTGAACAGTGATTATTGGATATTGGATTGTTAAAGAAACGGCGTTTTATGACTGAGGAAAATAAAGAAGCAAAGGAAAAAAGTGACGAGCCGAAACCGACAGGCCCGCCAAAATCGGTGTTTCGGGAATATTTCGAATCGTTTGCGGTCACGCTTGTGATGGCAATATTCGGAATGACGTTTGTGTTGCAGGCTGTAACCGTTCCGACCGGCTCGATGCAGAACACGATCCTGGTGGGCGATTACCTGCTGGTGAACAAGTTCATTTTTACTCCGGGCGGTTACGATCTACCGTTCCTGCCGCAGCGTGAAATCCAGCGCGGCGATATTATCGTTTTCAAATATCCGGGCGACCAAAAGAACCCGCAGCAGGACCGCGACCGCGGACTGGTCAAATATCAGATCAACTATGTAAAACGCGTTATCGGGCTGCCGAACGAAACGGTCGAGTTCAAAAACGATCAGGTTTTTATCAACGGCCAGCTTTTGCCCGAACATCGCGTTCTCGGCGATCAACCGTCGCTGGGCGATGACAAATCCGCGCTCGTCACAAAGGAATTCGAGGACAAAAAGCCCGAGGACAAATGGAGCGTTTATTACTCCGAAGACAAAATGAATGAAGTTAAGGCGGGCCGTAATCTGTCCACGCGTGGTTTCGACTTCGGGGTTGCGGGAACGGCTATGCGCGTTCCCGATAACAGCTTTTTTGTGATGGGTGACAGCCGCGATCAAAGCGACGACAGCCGCGGTTGGGGATTTGTACCGCGTGAATTGATAATCGGCCGGGCGATGTTCGTTTACTGGTCGTGCGATCGCGGAGCGTCGAACGGAGATTTCTTCGGCTGCCTGACGCATCCTCGCCTGAACCGGATCGGTAAATTCGTGAAGTAATATCCAATGCGAAAGCCCGCACGAAGTAAGGGCGAAATGTTCAACGTCCTCATTTCGCCCTTACTTCGTGCGGGCTTTTGCAATTCTCAGTATGAAGCTTAATTTTAGCGAAGAGGTTTCGGGCGCACTGCACTTTGACCGACCGGTGGTGGCGCTGGAATCCACCGTTATCGCCCACGGCCTGCCTTATCCGCAGAATATCGAAACGGCTTATAAGTTGGAACGAATCGTGCGCGACAACGGAGCGACACCCGCCACGATCGGTATTTTCGACGGTGAAATATCCGTCGGTCTGAGCGACGATCAGATCGAACAGCTCGCGACGGCCGAAGACGTGAAAAAGATCTCGCGGCGCGACCTGCCGATCGCGGCGGCGAGAAATTATCTGGGCGCCACCACGGTAGCTTCGACCAGTTTTATCGCGCATTCGGCGGGGATTAAGGTTTTTGCGACCGGCGGTATCGGCGGTGTTCATCGCGGCGATTTGCCGGACATATCGGCCGATCTGCCCGAGCTGGCCCATACGCCGATCCTGGTCGTATGTTCAGGCGCTAAGATCGTGCTCGATCTGCCCGCAACGCGCGAATGGCTGGAAACGCACGGGATTCCGGTACTCGGCTGGCATTGTTCGGCCATGCCGGCGTTCTATTCGCGTTCGAGCGGCCTGGATGTAGACCAGCGGGTCGATAGTGCTCGTGAGGTAGCGGCCATCGTCAAGGCGCGTGACGAACAGGGTATGAAAAACGCGATCCTGCTCACCGTTCCTGTTCCCGACCAGGCCGAGATGCCGCTTGATAAAGTAGATACGATGGTGAGCGACGCGATTAAAAAGGCGGAAAAGGAAGGCATCCGCGGAAAGGACATAACGCCATTCCTGCTTTCGCAAATGTCGGAAATGAGCGAGGGAAAAACGCTGGCAGCCAACATCGCCCTGCTTGAAAATAATGCGCGAATCGCGGCCGAGGTTTCTCTGCGTATCGAACGCTGAGCTTACCTTGCTGTCGCAGCAGCCCCACGGCCCATTTTCTCCTTTAACGAATCGACGCGCTTCTGAGCCTCGACCGCTTCCGACGATGTAGGAAAACGCGAAATTATCTCCAGCCAGCTTGTTCCTTCATAGTGATATGACCGCGTATTCGGATTGAACAGAAAAATTATCCCAAGCCTGCGATAACGGTCCAGCATGTTGAAATTCAGATAGTAACTATGCATCGGCGCGGCCGACGCCGCCATTTCACGGCGGTCGAGCCGCGAACCCGCGTCTTTTGTGAGCTTTGCCGCGGTTTCTTCTAAAAGGTCGCCGTGCAGAAGCAAGATCGCCGCCCGGAACTGCGACTGAGGAAATAGTTCAAAGAAAGCCGCCGCCAACTCGATCTGGTCGAAACCGTTAGAGGCCTGTACCAGCCGGGCCAATCTCGCGTCGTCGCCGTCGCGGAACTTGCCGAATACCGCGTCGGCCTGGACCCAG
The DNA here is from genome assembly GCA_013140875.1 of Acidobacteriota bacterium. Classification (GTDB taxonomy): domain Bacteria; phylum Acidobacteriota; class Blastocatellia; order Pyrinomonadales; family Pyrinomonadaceae; genus OLB17. The sequence continues at coordinate 2,836 of JABFSB010000505.1, read as the reverse complement.
CCGGAATTGTTCGGCGGTGCGACGACCTTATAAAATTTCACACCGTCGGCCTCCACGACACTTTGTATGACGACTTTTCGGCCGCGACGCATCCGCTGGACCGATTCGGCAAACAGGCTCGGTTTTATCCGAAGGACCGACAACGTCTCGTCTATCACGACCGCCGTGCTTCCGATCTCTTTAGATTTCTGGACGCCGGCTGCTGGTTTTTTTGGCGCCACGGGCCGTGTCCGGCGTTGTGCCTCGGCCACGGAAAAAAGGGCTGCGGCGATTATTGGAATTGCGAGGAAACGTGAGAGATGCATAAGTTTTCGTCTATTTTGCCCTCCCGACCGCTTTGTCCAAACGGTCGCTCAGACCGTGATGATGAAAATGACAGATCGCGATCGCAAGAGCATCCGCTGCATCGTGCGGCGTCGGGGCCGACTTTAGTCCGAGCAGTATGCGCACCATTTCGCCGACTTGCTGTTTTTCAGCGTTACCGTAACCCACAACGGTTTTCTTTATCAGTCTGGGAGCATACTCGGCGATCGCCAGGCCCCGCTGCTCCGCAAGAAGAAGCATCACGCCGCGGACCTGGCCGAGCTTCATTGCGACATTTACGTTGATCGAATAAAACGCCTCCTCGATCGCGAGTGCGTCCGGCAGCGTTCTTATGACAAGTTCATCGATTGCTCCGTAGAGTTTAGCCAATCGCTTTGAAAAGGCGTCGCGTGGATTTGAGCGAACTGTGCCGAAATCGACCAGCGAATACTTGTTTCCGCTCCCTTCGACAATGCCCCAACCGAGCGTTTCACTGCCGGGATCGATTCCTAAAACTCTCATGTTGCTCATTTTGCGGGTGCTGAACAGTGACAAGATAACCAGCTTTTTTAGGGAATGCAAGTTTTCCGTCACCGGTTAGCCCGTTTGTAAAACGCTGGAATAAGACTTATGATTTCCACAGTAATTATACCCTCAAGATCAAGAAAATGACTGCTCACTCTGACGCTTCCGCGCCCAAACAATCCGTTCGCACGCTGCTTTCCGGCATAGTGGATTACGCGGGCCTGTTTCCGCCGTCGATGGTTTCGATGGCGGATGCCGTGGCGAATTTTGCGGATTACCGGAAAAGTGAGCACCGATGGCTGCTGGGCCGATTCGTTGTGCCCGTGGTTCGGCTGACCGAGTTTGTAGAGGCCGCGGACGGGCATTTTTCCGACGGCGATCCGTGGCGATTGAGCGTGCTGGCCGGCGAAGATATCACTGCAACTATGCGCGATATCAAGCTGTTCAACACCAAAAATGCCGGCCGTGCCGTTTGCGATTCGCTCGAGGTAAAGGCGAACACTATTTCAAAGATCGAGAATACGGTCGCCGCCTTGCCGGACGGGCTGACAGCGTACTTCGAGATTGCGATGGGCGATAATTTTGTCGATTTGGTTACGGCCCTGTCGACAAAGAGGCAGCGGGCAAAGGTCCGCACGGGCGGCACGGCACGCGAGGATTTTCCTCCGTCGCGAGAGATCATAAGATTTGTCCGCACCTGCATGGCGGCGAATGTGCCGTTCAAGGCGACCGCCGGGCTGCATCACCCGATACGCTGCTTTCGCCCGCTGACTTATGCATCTGACGCTCCGCGTGGAACGATGCACGGCTTTCTGAATGTTTTGCTGATGACGGCGTTTGCCCGCGAAAGCTATCGCGTCGCGTTGCTGGAAGAGCTGATGGAAGAAGAGTTCGACGAGGCATTCGCCTTTCGCGATAACGGCGTCGCCTGGCGAAACGAACACTTCCTGACCGACGGCCACGTCCAACGCCTGCGTGAAAAAGGCATGATCTCATTCGGCTCATGCTCATTCACCGAACCGGTCGAAGATTTACAGGGCTTGGGGCTGCTTTAGTTTTTATAGCCGCAAAAAGGCACAAAAAACGCAAAATTTTGATGTCTTCTTTTTGAGCGTTTTGTGCCTTTTTGCGGCAATTCCATTCTATGGTTTACGAAATTAACGAAACCCACGACCCAAACCTCAAAAGCTGGGTCGAATCCGCCAACGACCCGAATACGGATTTTCCGATACAGAATCTGCCGTTTTGTGTTTTCGAGGCTCCAGATTTGGCGATTAAGCGAAGTATCGGTATCAGAATCGGTGACAAGGTGCTTGACTTGGTTGCGACAAATGCGGCAGGACTTCTATCAGATTCCTACCCTGAACACGTATTAGAGAACAACGTTTTACTCAATGTTTATCTAAAGTATGCGGATGAGGACTTTCGTTCGGAGCTGAGACAAAGGCTTTCCGAGTTGCTCTCGAGTGATCGTATGGCCGAGGCGGACGAACTGGAAGCGTTCCTTCACAACGACAAGGAGGTTCAGTTTTATAGTCCGTTCAACATCGCCGACTACACCGACTTCTACTGCTCCATCTTCCACGCTACGAACGTCGGATCAATGTTTCGGCCGGACAATCCGTTGATGCCGAATTATAAGTACGTGCCGATCGGGTATCACGGACGGGCTTCGAGTATTGTGATTTCGGGGACGGACATTAGACGGCCGCATGGGCAGAACCGGAGTGACGCCGAGGCTCCGCCGGTTTTTATTCCGGCGAAGAATCTCGATTACGAGATGGAACTTGGGTTTTTCGTTGGGAAGGGAAATGAGCTTGGTCAGAGCATTCCGATCGGCGAGGCCGAAGAACACATCTTTGGCGTTTGTCTGGTAAACGACTGGTCGGCACGCGACATTCAGGCGTGGGAATACCAGCCGCTCGGGCCGTTTCTCGCCAAGAATTTTGCGACCACGATTTCGCCATATGTCGTCACAATGGAATCTCTTGCTCCTTTCAGAACGCCA
>JABFSB010000367.1 GCA_013140875.1 Acidobacteriota bacterium | reverse complement strand
AGACCCTCTTCAGCAGATGCTGGCTGTTTATCAGAAAGACTGGCTGGTCGAAGACCTGTTAATGAAGGCCGACAAGGCGACAATGGCTGCCTCGCTTGAAGCCCGTACGCCCTTTCTGGATTATCGCCTCGTGGAATGGGCGAACCGTCAGCCTAATTCGGTAAAGGTGAAACGAAAGGGCATTAATCAATACGAAACCAAGAGTGTTCTGCGCCGCTTTTGTTCGAAGCGGCTGCCGCGAACGATCATCGACCGCCCAAAACGCGGCTTTCCCGATCCGGCCAATGTTTGGCTCGAAAACGGGCTTCATCCGTGGGCGCACGATACGTTGCTTAACTCCGGCAGCAAACTTGGATCGATGCTGGATAAGTCCAGCGTCGAACGGGTTTTGTCCGATGCGAAAAAGGGAAAAGAAGGAGCGGCGAATCGCGTTTGGGCCTTGCTCGTGCTCGAACTGTGGATGCAGGCGTGGGAAGTTGTGACGTTCCTCTAAATCGGCATTGCGCCGCCTTTTACCAGGCTTACTGCTCCGGTTACGATCCTCTTCAATGCCCCGCCCGTGAAAAACTCCGCCGATTCGAGCTGTATCCTTTTTGACCCCAGACCAAGCTTGAATTCCTGTAATCCCTTGCTGTGCTCATCGGCGCCTCCAAGGTTGAACACGGTAACGCTCTCGGCCTTCAAGAAGCAAGCTGTCTCATAGAAAAGAAAATGTGATGCACCCATTTCCCGGCCGTCCGTGCTCGTTCCCGAGCTTTGCGCGTAAGCACCTGTTCTGCTTCTGGCAATAAGCATCGTTGCATGTACTTCGTCACCCCGGATCACCTGAACCAACTCTCCCGCACCGCAATTGATGAACGCGTTAACGTCTTCCATTTCGATTGAGTAATCTATCGAGTTACCATGGCCGCGCCTTCGATCCAGCGACAGGTTCGCCAAGCTTACATGTATCTCCCGGGCATTGTGATCGTTGGACCTGCGGATGGTCAAACCAGCGGATCGGGCTGTTTTTATGAGTCGGTGAGAACGGCGATTCATTACCTTCCAAAGGTCGGGCTGCGTCAGATCGAGACGGTATTCGCTTCGCATCTTGTGCGAAGTACGTTTCTCCGCAAAGGTTATTGCGGCCTCGGCCGAAGCAAATGTGTAAGCGCTCACGACCGAAATATTCTGTTCGCGGCAAAACCTGAATACGCCATCCCAAAAAATCTCTTGATCTTCTAAAACGGGAAGCGACGTGATCTCCAGGCGGGAGTTAAGCTTGCCGCGTGTCAAAAAAGCGAGACATCCGCGAACGAGTCCATCGTTTGAATCGAGCGCCAGTGCGCAACCCTCGGCGCCTAGCCGTTTACGGACTTCAAGATATTCCGGGGTGTAAAACGGATTTTCCGGTGTAAGCCCGGCGATCTTATTTACAAGACCCAACGGCGGGTTCAAAACGGAGCTAAACGTACAAGGCATGCTGTTCAACCCTCCGCCATAATGCTTTGTTCAAGCATCAACGAGTCTATAAAGAACTTTGCAGCCCAATTCGGATATTCATACGAGCAGTATTCGCCTGAGACGGGAAAGGAACCTTTGACCGCTCCTTGCCTTCCTGACGAAGGGTCGAGCGTTACGGTCCGGCGAACAAATTTGTTTGCGGCAATCGCCGCGTCGAGATAACGTTTGTCGCCCGTATCCTTGTAAAGCATCAACCAGCAAGCGGCGATCTGGACGTTTCCGGTAAGGCATGTCCAGTCAACGGTACCTTTCCAGTCGTGGTCCATCCGGCCCGGCAGATCGCCGTCTTTGCGTTGAGCGATGATCAGCGCGTCGGCGGTTTTTACCGAAGCGTCCAAATAAATGTCTTCCTGCGTAAACCGGTACGCCTCGACAACACCTCGAAGTACATAGCCGATAGTATGAGTAAGCGGATGCTCCGGTTCGGACAGACAGCAATCTCGAAACCATCCGTTGGTGTTTTGAAGGCTTAACGCCCAGCGGATATTCGCGATCGCCGCGTCGGCGTACTTGCTCTCAGGTTCGAGGCGGGCGGCTTCAAACAGGCCCCACGATACATGGGTCTCATAAGCTTTATCGGTCGGTTCGGTGAATGGGGAACGGTGGCTCCGCCAGCATCCGTCCTCGTCCTGCGTCTCGACCAGCCAACTGGCTGCCTTTCGCATCGGCTCGCGGTATTCGTCACCGAATTCTTCGGCTCCGCTGGCAAGCCCCAGCAATATCTGTCCGGTATTGAACGTAACGGGAATCGCGGGAGTTGCTCCGATGACGCTGCCTTGAAATCCGCCATCCGGAAATTGAATGGAAACAAGCCAGTCCAGCATTCGTTTCGCCCGTTTCAGGCAGTCGGTGTCGGAGTATTGCCGAGCGTAATTGATGAGGGTCGGAACTATGTATCCGGTCGTCTCGGGATACGAAGAATTCCAACCGTTGATCAGGCTGAAATCTCGGGCTACGCCGCCATCGCCCGACCTGGAATTATCCTGAGCGTGCGCCAGCCATTCGATCGATGCCTTGATCGACGCCTCGATTCCGGGATCGAACTGCGAAAGGCCGTGCAGGTCCCGGTCGCGCTCCAAAACAGCAAGGTCGTTCAGCCGCTCCGGTTCAAGCGCATTACGAAGGGAGCGAAAGATCGATCGAAGCATTGGCAATTTCTTAAAAGCAGTGGTGAACGGGACGGCGCGTTGCCTTTTCAAATTCGTTGCAACCTGAAATGACCTTTCCATTTTAATGTCCATCATACCTAAAGTCAAAAAACTCCATTTGTTGTAGATAAGAGCTTTACTTCGTCACCTTATTCAACATCGACATAAAGTCAGAGGCGACGCTCTCGGCCGTGAATCGGTTTCTGACCCGATTGCTTCCCCATTTTGTTTGCTGTGCGATCCGCCGTTTTCGCAATTCGTCGATAAAATCTTTCAACCTGGAGGCAAGTTGATCAAGTTCGGCCGGATCGGCGACGGTCCCGCCGAGTTCGCCAATAAGCTTTGCCGCCGTGCCAGTCGGAGTGATACCAAAGATCGGCCGATTCGCTCCGATGTAGTCGATCAGTTTGGACGGCAGGACGACGCTATTTTCAGCCGGAGCGTCGATCACCAGCAGGCCATCGGACCGCGACATAAGATCAAGGCTCTCGGCATAGCTTACATTGGGCCGAACGACGACGAGGCCTTTCGGTAAACCACTCGACAGTCTTCGGACCTCCTCGGCATCGCCCGAACCTATGAGTTCGAACGATACTTCATCGAGAAACTCGTTATCGTTTAGGGCTATCTGCTTCAATGCGTCAACCAACGGTTGCGGCGTTCTCCGGCCATAAAAGTTTCCAAGATAACGGACCGTTATCCCGCCGTTCGGCGGATCGCCGCTAAACTGCGTCGGATCGAAACACTGCGGCAGGACGACAGCTTTCTTTTTCAATTCGTCAGTATACTTCTGATAAAAGAGATCGATCGTTTCGCTCGACGTAAATGCGAGAACATCGGCATTCTCGGCGACCGAACGCTCCATTTCCAAATTCATCGACTTTGTCTTTTCGTCAAAAGGGCTGAAAGGATTGTCTGCCCACGGGTCGCTAAAATGAGCAAACCAGGGCCGGCCCAGCCGCTTTTTAAGTTCAAGGCCGATCAAATGGTCCGTGAACGGCTGAGCAAAAGTCACGATAACGTCCGGCCGAAAGCCATTCGGCTGCAAGTACCGGTCGATCGACATCAAAACGTCTTTCCGCCAGTGCCCGTATGCGTCAGGCGCAAGGTTTCGCCGGTTCCAAAACGGTTTGTAAAATTTATGCGACAACCTGTCTATCAGCCCGGCCGTTGGGCCCGTTATGACGGGTACGCGGATACATTCGTGTAATCTCGCCTCGGCATCCGGCTCGATAGTCTCGTCGAGTCGGGCTCCCGGTTCGTCGGCGCAAAAAAGCACTACCTTTGCCTCCGTGTGCTTAAGCAGGCGCGCAACCTGAATCGACCGCGGATAGGCGAGCGGAGGATACGCCAGCGAGATAGCGAGAATATTCATCGATTGGAGCGGTTAAACAACGCTAAAACCAACTGAGGAGAAAACATCCTTTCCTCAATACGACGTACTTAATGATGGTAGAATACAGATAATAGCTGTCTTATACCGATTATTGGACCGAAAAGTTTAGCGAGGGCGGCAGATTGCGGTATTTCGGCTTGATTGGCACTGTATCTCTATTTTTTGATGGGCGAAAGCAAAACAATTGGAACGTATAAGGGCACGCTTCGTCCACTGAATGGTAAAGGCGTCGCCGGAGTTCGCGCCGATAAGACAATAAGCCCGGCAAAAGATCGAGTAACGACAACCGGCAAGACATTTTCAAAAGCTGCCGGAAATGTGACGGAAAGTTCTACATTTTCCAAACCGGCCGAGACGATTGCCCGGCCGCCCGAGACCGAGGTTTCGTTCGCCCAGCCTCCGTCACGGCCGGTCGTCGAACCGGTTATTTCTGCAACGCACTTTACACCGATCTCAAACGATACTTGGCTGGCGCGGAACGGGCACAATCTAACGTTTGCAGGCATTTTTCTATTCACGCTTGTTCTCTATTTTCGGCCGTATGAACTGATCCCGGCTTTGTCGGGCTTTCAGTCGATCGCCTTAATAATAGCGGTCGCGACGCTGCTTGTGTTTCTTCCAACGCAGTTCACACTCGAAGGCAATTTCACCGCGTTGCCGATAGAGGTCAAGTGCGCACTGTTCGTAACTGCGTGGGCTTTGCTGACGATTCCGCTTGCGAAAAATCCGGGCCTGGCATGGGCTACGTTCAACGACACTTTTATTAAGGTCGTTTTGATGTTCATCGTAATGGTGAACACTTTACGGACGAAGAAAAGAATCACGGCACTTATGTGGCTTGGGATCGGTGTCGGCTTGATGCTCAGTTGGCAGGCCGTCGACCTTTATCAGCGAGGCGAGTTTAAGACAGATGGATATCGCGTGAGCGTGGATTTTGGCGGTATGTTCGGCAATCCGAACGATATGTCGATCCACCTGGTCATTTTTATCCCGATCGCCGTCGCGCTCGGCGCCGCGGCGAAGAGTTGGTTGATGAAGGCAGTGTTTTTCGCTAGTGCCGCTATCATGACCGCAGGCAGTTTTGTTACGCAGTCACGCGGGGCATTTCTTGGAATGATCGCGGTCGCGGCCGTCCTGGTTTGGAAGTTCGGCCGCCGCCAGCGCTTCAAGACGACGCTGATAGCCTGTGTCGCGGGCATCATAACTATCCTGCTTGCCCCCGGTAATTATGGCCTGCGCGTTCTTTCTATTTTTATACCTTCGCTTGACCCGGTCGGATCTTCGGACCAGCGGACGGAATTACTTATGCGCTCGATTGTTGTAACCCTGCGAAATCCGCTTGGAATCGGTATCGGTAATTTTGAGATCGTGGGGACACACAACCTTGGAACGCACAACGCCTTCACGCAGGTTTCTTCTGAACTGGGCTGGCTGGCATTTGCGGCGTATATGATTTTTCTTTTGAGCCCGATCCGAAAACTCGATCTTATGGAGCGGCAGTTGTTCGCAAAGGACGACAATTCCTGGCTATATTATTTGTCGATCGGCGTACAGGCGAGCATTGCCGGCTATTTCGTCTCGAGCTTTTTTAGTTCGGTTGCTTACAACTGGTATGTTTACTATCCGGTCGCGTTTGCGATCGGGCTTCGCCGAATATATCAGCTCGAAAACGAGTCCGGCATGTCTGAACATCCGAATGCCGTCATTCGCACCGATCTGGAGGCTCAGCCCGCCTGATATGAATTTGGCATCGACAGGACAGATAGTTTTCTTCGCAAGCGCGGCGCTGATATTGTACGTTTACGTCGGCTATCCGCTGCTCGTTTTTTTATTCAGCCGTATCCGGCCAAAGGCAGTATTAAAGGGCGAGATAAAACCTTCGGTTAGCTTTATCATTACCGCTTTTAATGAGGAACGCGACATCCGCGACAAGATTGAGAACACGCTTTTGCTCGACTATCCAAAGGAAAAATTGGAAATTATCGTCGCCTCAGATTGTTCGTCCGACGCTACCGACGAGATAGTAAAAGAGTTCGACGGTCGCGGCGTGCGGCTCGTGCGACAATCTCACCGCGGCGGCAAGACCGCTGCCCAAAACATGGCGGTTGAGCACGCGTCGGGCGAAATAATTCTTTTTTCCGATGCGACCTCGCGGTATCGGCCGAACGCAGTTCGCGAGAT
>JABFSB010000299.1 GCA_013140875.1 Acidobacteriota bacterium | reverse complement strand
CGGCGTCGGTGCCCAGCCTTTCTTAGCATAGATCTGCCGGATCAATCGCAGCATCTTTGCCCGCGAGAACGGACGGTTCGGCTTCAACGTCAGATCGGCGTGGAGCGTAAAATAGCCGTCACGCAACAGCATTGCAATATCGGCACGGCGGTCTTTCGGTATCTCGGCCGCGTCGTCGAACGATAGATGATAATTTACATCCGAATCACTCAGCAGTGTATCGGGGGCGCCGGGCGTGTAAACAAATCCCGCCAATATCTGTGCAAGCTCGACGGGCTTTGCCGAATCTTTATTCACATTCGGAAACGTCTTGCCGAATTTGACCGCGAGTTGATTAAGCCAGTTCGACATCTCGCCCTGTGTCGGACTTTCTTCAAACCATTCGTCGGTCATCTGGTTCGTCACTAACGAAAATCCGTTGACGGCCAACAGCGACATCCACCGAACGAGTTCGAGATTTGCGTCGTCACGCAATTTTGCAGGCTGTCGTGTGGTCTTGATCGTAAAAGGATCGAAATGTTTGTGTCCTTCCAGCGAACATTCCACGCCGCGAAGATAAGGCTCGGCCGTGTCGAAAATGTTCTCGGAATTCTCGGTCCGGCCGCCGCACGTCGATGTAAAATAAGCCATGATCGGCTTTCCTTTGTAGGTTGCGATCATCCCGGTGGTTTCGCGAACGGCCCGCGTGCCCATCGCCGTTTCTATCGAAACGCCTTTATAGACCTGCGACCAAACGGTCGGCACCATGTCGAAACCCTGTGCGCCGTAACCGTTGATATTCGCGACCGCATAGGTCCGGGCCGCGATCGCCTGGGCCTTCTGCGCCTCAAGCTGCGGCAGGCCGAGCTCGGCTGGTACAACGCCGAGGAGATAATCTTCAAGCGACACGACGTTAACCACCGTCAGCGAACCGCGAGCGTTCACAAAAACTTCGATCTTTCCACGATACGCCTTGCCGTTAAGTCTCACCGGATTTGACCGCTCGTTCATTGAACCGAACGAAACGGATTTCAGCGACGCATATTTCGCGACCTCACTCGGTCCGTTAACGATCACTTCACGCAAGTTCGGATCGACCGAAGGCGGGCCGATCATTGCCTGAGTATCGCCGGTCGGTTTGATCAGGCTTCGTACCTGCGATTTTCCGGCCGTGCGGACCTGCTGCGAAAGGGCTAGTGCATCTTCCGAAATGACCTGCTTTTTTTCGATCACCTTAACGGCATCTTCAAATCCTTTTTCCGCTAGGGAAGCCTTAAACGCATCCGCCTCTTCGGCCGTCTCGAAAACACCGCCGATCCAGACCTTCCATGTATTCGTCGCGGTGTCGATGCTTACCAGGGCCGATCCGGCTGTCGCCTCGCGCACTTCTTTAGCGATGTCGTTTGCCTCGTCCGACGTAGCTATGTTCTGGATTTCGAACCGGTAATTCTCCACCTCGGGCGGACGGTACGCCCGGGCCGAAACCGAAACGCGATTAGCGGCGAGCAGTTTGCTCGGCTCCTCCGGCGAATACGCAACCAGCGAAGAATCGCCCGTCGTGATCGAAACCGAGCCCGCATTCGTCGATAAACCGATACGAATTAAAGGCTCGGACGGCAACAGAAAAAATCCGTCTCCGTCATAGCCAAAACCGTTTGAAATTAGTGTCAGGGTCGCGGCGAGTACCACAAAAGCACGCAGGAACATCCTTTTATAATAAATGCTGGAACGTGAAAATGAAACAGGTTTTTGTGCGATTCGGATTATGCTCGAGTTTAGGCATTTTTTGCGTCCTTAGCGCCCTCTCGTGACGGCCTTTGCGCCCTAGACTCTCTCAAAAAACGAAGCATCGTTTTGTTTATGAACGGACACGCCAACACCTTTCGAAATCCTTGACAGGTGCGTCAGCGATACTGTTAAATGTTAATACTTGTTGTGCATTACACAACACTACAATAGTCACCCGCAGAATCCTCTTTTTTATGAAATACTTCCACCGGACTTTCACCTGCGTTCTTGTCCTGTGCATCGTCGCCACTGTCGGCTTCGCTCAACTAACTTCGAGCCGCGATGGTAAAGTCGATCCGTCTTTTGGCAACAGCGGCATCACCGCGGTGTCGGTGGACCCAAATCTCGATTTTGCCGGTGTAGTCGATCTCGAGATCGCCCCGGACGGAAAGATTGTCGTGCTTGGGTTTTTCCAACCGTCAGGCCAAAGGGTTTCCGGACTTTACAGATTTCTTCCGAACGGACAGATCGACACATCGTTCGGCGAAAACGGACTTGTACTGCTCGACGAACTGCCCTGGCATGTCGGTTTTGCGATCAAAGTTCAGCCCGACAATAAGGTCGTTCTGGCAGGTTACAAAGACTTACGGACCGGGTCACCCACCTTCGATCTGATGATGCTGCGGCTGAATGCAGACGGCTCACTCGATACTTCGTTCGGGACAAACGGCATTTTTCTCAAAGACCTGTCTGTCGGCAAACTTAACGCCGCCGACGAGCTCTATTCCTTGGTTTTTCAGACCGACGGAAAAATCGTCGCCTCCGGCACAAGTGATCGTATTTCAGGCGTCGTTGGCCAGGATCGAAATCTCGTAGTCATCCGATTAACCGGCGACGGCGTTCTCGACCCTTCGTTTGGTGACAATGGAACTTTCCAGACGCCTGCGGGCAAAGCGCACTCGCAAACGTTTGGATCTCGAACGGCCACTGCTCTCCGATCTGACGGAAAAATACTCGTGGGTATTTCCTACGGAGTATACCTAAGCGCCGAGCAGACCCTGCCCAGCCAGTTCTCCGATCTATTTTCCTTAAATTCTAACGGAACGACTGACAGCTCATTTTCAAGCGACGGAAAACTGGAACTCGGTCAAGGCTTCGATAATTTTCAATCGATTCACGTTTTACCGAATGGAAAATTGCGAACTTTGTCCGGCCTTACTCGAATTAGTCAGATAGATACGAGCGGTAATCTCGATGCGGGCTTCGGGACCGGCGGGCACCTTATCGCGTCACCATATTATTCGGGTGATATGGCCGTCGACGGCTCGGAACGATCAGTAATAACCGCAATAACAGATACGGGCATTTTCAGACGCTTTCTCAATAATGGAGAGTTGGACATCAAATTCGGACGCGGCGGAATCGGCACGACCAACGGCGGAGCACCATACACGTACGCGTCGAAACTTGGTATCACTGATTCGGGCGATCTGGTAATGGCGGGCATTGCCGGGCCGGGTAAAAGGCAGCTGATCATCACCAGGCACTTCGGAAAGCGAAAATTGTAAATACATTTCGAACCTCCCTAAAGTTCATATCCCATCATGAAAAAAATTCACTTTTATTGCATCTTTCTTTTTGTTTTACTCGGATCGTTCTCCAGCGTTTTCGGCCAGTTGACGGCGAACCGGGCCGGAAAACTTGATACTTCCTTTGCAGGTCAGGGTTATGCCGGCCTGCCGGTTCCGGACGGGATGTTCGTCGTCACAGAAACCCACGCCAAGGCTCCAGATGGCAAGGTAGTTGTTGTCTCCAACAACACGGGCTTTGAGACAGCTCTTCATCGCGTTCTTGCGAACGGTGAACTCGATCAGTCCTTTGGGTCGGGGGGATATGTCACTATCGAAACTGAGATTGGCGGCCGTAATTCGCCGGCCTTGGCCATCCAGTCTGACGGCAAAATACTCGTCGGCGGGTTCAAGGGAGTCGTCTCGTCAGGGCAATGGATAGTGGATTCCTACGTCGTCAGACTAAATACCGACGGGTCCATAGACACGGACTTTGGCAACAACGGTTGGGTCGTGCGTGATCTAAGCGCACCGGGCGAATTGAGTAACGATCGCTACGAAGCGGCCTTCATCAAGCCGAACTCCAAGATACTGCTCGTTGGCTTGAGCGACCGTTACGCCTCGCCCGGGAGAACAAGAACCTACTTAACGCTCACACAGTTGAATTCAGATGGATCACTTGATGCTTCTTTCGCTCAAAACGGAGTCAGCATGGTCGAGATAGGCAATGGCGAAAGTGATCGACTAATGAGCGGAACGGTTAAGGCCCGGCTGCTTAGGAGCGGCAAGGTCGCCATCCTGATTTCTCAAAAGGTCTTTGAGAGCCCGAAATCTCAAAACTATCAGTACTTCACAAAATTATTCCGGTTTGAAGAAAACGGCCAAATCGACGTCGGCTTTAGTCAAAACGGAAGCCAATCATTCAGTACGGGACAATTCATCTGGCCGCCTTGCGGATTCGACGAAGACAGCGAAGGAAATCTGTACTTTGTTTTACCGTCAAGCGGAACGCTGCGAAAGCTCAAGCCAAATGGAGAATCGGACCAAACCTTCGGTTTCGGCGGAATTATTCATCTCTTCTTTTGGACACCATCCGACCTCGCCGTCGGCCGGGATGGCAAGATCATTCTTATGGGTCGTGACCGCGATGTGATCGCGGGAAATCCGAACCAGTACCGAAGCGCCTTACGACGTTATTACCCAGACGGCAGTCTTGACATAAAATTCGGACAACAAGGTTCGGCATTTTTCGCATTCGGATCCAATGAGTTTAGAAAACTATTGGTCGATGATGATGGCTCATTTCTGATCTCCGGATACTATTATCCGACCCAAAACAGAACGGCGCCATTCATCGCTAGAGTGGTAGCCTCGCGCAAGCCATAGTCACTGTCGAATTATCGTATCTCTAAGGCCGTAAAATAGACGGACGCGGCCTGTGACTGCCGTCAACAAATTCCGGGATCACCCATATAGGACGACCCACACATCGGATTACTGCTCGAGTGTAGATGCGTTGGCGGGATGCAGATTTTCCTCTTATTCTTACTCTTTCTTTACTATTAGATCAAAGTTAGATATGCTGTTGCCTGCATAGTTAGAACAGTAGTAAACACATAATATGGACAAGATAATTCCCGTCACAGATCTTCAACGGCAAGCGGCAAAGGTCCTGAGTGACGTGAACAAATCGTCGGGCCCGATCATAATTACCCAGCGAGGACGGGCCTCCGCGGTTATCCTTTCTGCAAAACGCTATGCTGAGATAGAGGAAGATCTTGCCCTGCTTGACGACTTCGAGTTGGAACACCTAATTGCGGAAGGGCTCCGTGAAAAAGAGGCCGGAAATTCGATATCGATGGAAGAGGCAAAAAAGCGATTGAACTATCCAGGCTGAAATGAAATGTCATCTCGAACTGATGGCTCAGGCCTTTGCCGTCCTTGAACCGCTTCCGCAGGCTGTCGCTTTTGACATATTCAGCAAACTGGACAGCCTTTCGGCATTTCCCCAGATGGGCTCGCCTCTCGGCGCTCGATTCCCGAGGTTGAGCAGATTTCGTCAGATTATTTACAAAGGTTGGCTTCGAATAATTTACGAATTCGATGAAGTCGACGAAACCGTCTACATTCTGGCGATACAGGATTGCCGTCGAAAAATGCCGACCGCTCGTGAACTCGACAAAGCCAAATCCCGAGGTGACATGTCGATAGACGAATGAGCCTCGGCTACGATAATTCACTCTCATCTCTCCAGCGAATTAAAGATCAGTTGAAACGTTGCCCATGACTGGCCGCGGTGTTGGGGGCGGAAGGCGAACATTACTATCTTTCCTTTGCCGTAAGTGACGTCTATAAGCGCGGGCTTGCCATTGATAAGTTTTTCACCGAGCATCCAGCCGGACAATAGCGCGTCTTTTTCGGCGTAGCGGGCGATTACGTCGACGTTTTGACGCTCTGCTCCTGTAATCTCGAACGCCGAGCTTGACGTGAAATATGCCGGAATTTGTTCGGGCATCCCGCGGGCGACTTCGTGTTTTGTATCTACCGTCAGTTTTACCACCGAGCCGGGATTATAGAATTCGTTTCGTTTCAAACCGGCCAGAACGTTCCCGACAGGAAGGTTGAACCGCTTGATTGCGAGTTCGCACGAATCGTCAAAACACACCAACTTGCCGCCGTTCTCGACAAATTTTTTCAGGTTCTCAACGCCCGTGTCGCCGATGCCGCCGGCGAACTCGGCCGGATATCGCTCGGCACTCAGGCCGCGGACGATCGTGTTCTCGTTATCGGCGGCGAGCACGATCACGTCGAGATCTACAAAACGGTTTTGGCGGAAATCTTCGTTCGAGATCGATTTGTACGGGATCTGATTATTATCGAAAACCAGCCGCGTCCACCCTTCGTCCATCGACGAGGTGAATGGCCTATACAATCCGACCTTCGGATTCGTTTTAAGCGGATTCGGCAATTTTGCAAACGGCCCGCCGCTCGCCGGCAGGTTGAGCACCGCCCGAGCCTGATCG
>JABFSB010000348.1 GCA_013140875.1 Acidobacteriota bacterium | reverse complement strand
CGATTGTTGAACGAACGGCGAGGCAAAGCCATCGCCGCTCGGCGAAAGGCATAGCCTACTTGCCGGTTACCCCAACCGCCAGTTTCATGATCGCTTCCTCATTTGCCGCTTCGCGGTCGAGGATACCGGTGATCTTTCCTTCGTGCATCACGGCGACGCGGTCGCTCGTCGCCAGGATCTCTTCCATGTCACTTGAGATCATCATTATTGCGACGCCGTTTTTTGCAAGGTCGCGCATGAGTTGATAGATCTCGGCCTTGGCCCCGACGTCTATTCCCCGTGTCGGTTCATCGAAGATCATCAGCTTGGGATCGAGAGAGAGCCATTTTGCCAGGACGACCTTTTGCTGATTGCCACCGCTCAAGCTTGCTGCGTTCGTCTCCGGCGACGGTGCTTTGACGACGAGTTTCTTGCACATCTCGGACGCGGTATTGTTTTCGCGTTCACGGCTGACCAGGCCGGCCGAAGCGTAACGCGATAACGCCGGCAGCGTAATGTTTGAGAGGATCGGAAGGTCTACGATCAGGCCGGAAACGCGCCGGTCTTCGGGTACAAGATAGATGCCGTTCGCGATCGCGTCACGGGCCGACGCGATGTCGACGCGTTTGCCGTCAAGCGAAATACTTGCGGACACCGCCCGATCGACGCCGAAGATCGCCTGTGCGGCTTCCGACCGGCCCGCTCCGACGAGTCCGGCAAAACCGAGTATCTCGCCCTTTCGCACGTCAAAAGAATTGGAGCAGTTCGGATAGCGGTGTGTTCGCAATTCGCTTATTTCAGCGAACGGCCGGGCCGTTTCATCTGATGGCGGCCTATAAAATTTCTCAATGTCGCGACCGACCATCAGTTTGACGATGTTGTCGTGATCAATCTCGTCGCGTTCAAGCGTTCCGGCGTTCATTCCGTCGCGAAGAACTACAACACGGTCGGCGATCTGCCCGATCTCGCCCAGGCGATGCGAAATATAGATCACGCTTACGCCGTCAGCCCTGAGGTCTTTTATTACCCGCAGCAGCCGGTCGGTTTCGGTCAGCGTCAGGCTCGAGGTCGGTTCGTCCATGATGACGATCCGGGCGTTCAGCGACAATGCTTTGGCGATCTCGACCATCTGCTGTTGCGCGATTGAAAGTTCGCGCACCTGCGTTCGCGGAGAAATTTCCAGCCCAAGGCGTTTCAAATAAATATCCGCGTCGGCGTTCAGTTTTTGCCGGTCGATCAAAAAACGGAAGGCTCGCGGCTCGCGGCCCAGGTATACGTTTTCGGCAACGGTCAGGTTGTCTAAAACGTTCAATTCCTGATGAACAAAACCGATGCCGTTCGCCGTCGCGTCCGACACGGAACGGATCGCCGTTTCCTTTCCGTCAACCCAAAGTGTTCCGCCGTCAGGATTGTAAACGCCGCCGAGAATCTTCATCAACGTCGATTTCCCGGCGCCGTTCTCGCCCGCCAACGCAACGACCTCACCCAAAGAAATACTAAAATCAACTACGTCCAGAGCGATAACGCCCGGAAAACGTTTGCTGATCTTTTGCATTTCGAGAATCGGCTGGGACATAAGCCAAATTAACCACAGATGCACACAGATGAACACAGATAAGTGGTCTGGTTCATTCTCTTCATCAGTGTTTATCTGTGTGCATCTGTGGACGACGATCTTAGCTTCTTCCGCGAAGCTGATTGATCTTCCGCGTGAATTCTTCTACCGAATTCTGTTTGATCACAAGCGTCGGCACGTTGATCTGCTTGTTTGCGGGAATGGCCGATTTGTCGCCTTTTAGGATCTGGGCCATTAGTTTTACCGATTGATATCCGAATTCGAACGGCTGCTGAACGACCGTGGCAAAGATTGCGCCTTCTTTCACACCGGCAAGCGTTTCGTCCTCTTCGTCAAAGCAGATGATCTTCACCTGGCCGACCTTATTCGCGTCTTTAACTGCATTCAAGATGGCCGGACCGTTGTAGCTCCACAGCCCGACAAGCGCCGCAACATCCGAATATTTCACAAGTGTGTCGGCAGCGTTCGTTTTTGCACGGGCACGATCCGTGTCGTCAGTGCGAATGTCGATGATCTCGACCTTTGATCCTTGAAGCGCTTCTTTCAGTCCCTGATATCGTTCGGCCGCATTTCGCGCATCGCTTTTGCCGACAAAAACCATTATCTTGCCTCCGTTCGGCAACGCTTCTTTGACCAGTTCTCCGGCCTGTCGACCGGCGGCGACGTTGTCCGTTCCGATATAGAGCGAACGGTCGCTGTTCGGCGCGTCGGAATCCTGAGTTATGACCAGAGCTTTTTTCGCTGTGTCGTTAATAAGCTGCGTCTGGTTGTCCGGATCGACCGGGCTGATCGCGATGCCCTGAATGCCGGTCGAGATAAGATCGTCGATGATCCGTTTCTGTTCAGCTGCTGTGCCTTCGCCGGGAAGTTTGAATTCGACCGAAACGTCGGCAAGTTCGCCGTCGGCCTTCTCAACGCCCTTACGCGCGATAGTCCAATAATCTGACGCGTTGTTTGTCACAAATGCAAGTCTAAGATTGCCGGTTGCTGGAGCGGAATTACCATTTGAATTGCCGGCGGAAACCCCAGCCGAATTTCCGGCCGAGTTAGGTGCATTAGCGGAGGGGCCGCAGGAGCATCCGATCAATGCATATAGAAAGATAGCTGCGCACAAAAAAGGTTTCATAAGTCTCTCTCCTTGAGGCCGGTTAGCCGCGTGATAACGCGCGGCCGCATTAGACGGAATAATTAGAAAACGTTACGTTCTAGAACAGGTCGAAAGTGGGTCAGTAGTATGAATATACGCATAACGGACCTTTTCAGCAAGCGGTCAGGCAAAGGGCAGAAAACGCGATAATGCGAGCAGTTAATCGGTTAAACAGCCTTTCCACTTCGGCCAACATTGTGTTAGAGTCGCATTATTTGGTTTTACCAATTTAATCAAACCCGAGTACAAACCTCTTAATGTTTGCACAGAGCGGCGTACACCCGCGGCCCCTCATCATGAAGCTAATTTGCCTGACAGTGTTAAGTTTGTGCCTAGCCGCAATTTCGTCAGCGCAGCCGAAGGCACAATCGACGGACAAAACTCTGCCGGCGTGGACCAAAAAAATCGGCGCACGCAGCCAGCCGAAAAAAGCAAAGACCTGTTCGGCGAACGCGTTTGGGGCAAAAAACGATGGTGTGTCCGACGCGACCGGATCTATTCAAAAGGCCATCGACAAATGCGCAAAAGGCGGCGGCACAGTTTCGTTCGAAAAGGGTGAATATGTGACGGGTGCCCTTTTTATCAAGAGCAACGTTCATTTGCGGATCGACGACGGCGTGACACTTCTCGGCAGCCAGGATGAATCGATGTATCCGCGTCTTCCGACCCGCGTTGCCGGGATCGAGATGCCATGGCCCGCAGCGTTGATAAATGTGAACGGTGCGACAAACGTCAAGATCTCGGGCGGAGGAACGATAGATGGACGCGGCCAGAAATGGTGGGACAAATATTGGGCGTTGCGGCGCGAGTACGAGCCGAAAGGACTGCGGTGGGCTTCGGATTACGACGCCGAACGCGTGCGGCTGATGGTCGTCTCGCGGTCGTCCGATGTGACGATCGAAAACGTCAGTCTGAAACGGAGCGGCTTTTGGACGGTACAAGTGCTTTACTCCGATCACGTTACTGTGGATGGCGTTAAGATCAGCGACAACGCCGGGCCGAGCACGGACGGCGTCGATATCGATTCGTCCAGCAACCTCCTGATCCAGAATTGCGATATCGATAACAACGACGACGATATTTGTCTAAAGGCGGGACGCGACTTCGACGGCCTTCGGGTCAACCGCCCGACAGAGTACGTGTTCATTCGGGACAATCTTGTCCGACGCGGCGGAGGCGTGATTTCCTTTGGCAGTGAAACCTCCGGCGGCATTCGCCATGTCGTTGCCCTGAACAATCGAGCGATCGGCACAAAAGAAGGCGTCCGTTTCAAATCCGCCAAAACACGTGGCGGCTTTGTCGAAGACGTGATTATACGCGGTCTGAAAATGGAGAGCGTGCCGCTCCCCTTCACCTTCACTCTCAACTGGAACCCGAGCTACAGCTACGCAACAATTCCTGAAGGAATGAAAGATATTCCTGCGTATTGGATCGTGATGAACACGCCCGTGATGCCGATTGAGCGAGGATATTGCCAGTTCCGAAATATCAGGATAGAAAATGTCGAAGTCGTCGGTGCAAACCGCATTTTTACCGCCGCCGGACTGGCGGACAAGACGATCCAAAACGTGACATTTGCAAACATCACCGCTCAGGGAAGAGAAGCCGGTACGATCGAGTTTGCCGAAAACTGGATGATGAAAAACGTGAGAATCTCTACGGACGCGGGCGAGAACGTAAAGATCGCCAACAGCAAAAATGTTGAAACTCCCATCGTGGTCAAAAAATAGCCAGAGGTTCGTTATTGCCGACCCGAAAGGGTTTGATGCGTAAAGGACTTCAAGTAATTGTCAATTGTAAATTGTCTAATTGTGAATTGGTCATCCGAAAACAATTTTCGTGATTGACGTTTTCAGTTTTCGAACGGCAATGAAAAAAAACTTCATTCTTTTACTCTTGCTGATGGTCGGTGCCGGCTCGTTTTTCGCATCGGCTGATCGTACTGACGCTCAGGCGCGACGTGCGACTGTCTTCCGCAACGTGCGCGATTTCGGTGCAAAAGGCGATGGCAAAACGCTCGACACGGCGGCGATCAACCGTGTTATCGAAACCACGGCAAAGGCCGGCGGCGGCACAGTATATTTTCCGGCCGGCACTTATCTCAGTTTTTCGATCCGCCTGAAAAGCAACATCACGATTTATCTCGATAACGGCGCCACGATCCTCGCCGCCGACCCGGCCGAACACAAGGGAATGTACGATCTGCCCGAACCGAACGAGTGGGACGTGTATCAGGATTTCGGCCATTCGCATTGGCAGAATTCGTTGATGTGGGGAATCGGCATCGAAAATTTTGCGATCGTCGGTCAGGGAAAGATCGACGGCAAGGGACTTTCAAAACGCAGCCCGGGACCTCGTCGCCCGCGAACAGCGGGTGAAACTCCGGTCAGCATGGCGAACAACGTTTCACCTCTCGGAGAGATGTCGCCGATCACGGAAATGAACGGTCTCGGAACAAAGGCAATTGCCCTTAAGCTCTCGCGGAACATTACTTTAAAAGACTTCACGATATTTCAGGGCGGCCATTTCGCTTTGCTTGCAACTGGGGTCGATAATCTTACGATAGATAATCTTCGCGTAGACACCAACCGCGACGGCTTCGACATCGATGCGTGCCGCAACGTTCGCATTTCCAACTCTTATGTCAACACGCCGAACGACGACGCGATTGTTTTGAAGAGCAGCTACGCGCTCGGATTTGCGCGGGCGACCGAGAATGTAACTATTACTAATTCGCAGGTGTCGGGCTTCGATCTCGGAACGTTTCTCGACGGCACGTTCAAGACGACGCAGGAGGTCGCACCGGACAAGGACCGCGTTACCGGACGCATAAAATTCGGGACCGAATCCAACGGTGGAGTCAGGAACATCGCGATATCGAACATTAATTTCGTGCACTGCCGCGGCCTGGCGATCGAAACGGTCGACGGCGGATACATCGAAGATATTTCGATCACAAATATCACCATGCGCGACATCACGACCGCTCCGATTTTCATCCGCCTCGGCAAACGCCAACGCGCGCCCGAAGGCACGCCGGTCGCAAAAATCCGTAGAATTATAATCGACAATGTTGTCGTCTCGGACGCCGATCATCACTACGCGTCGATCATCTCCGGTGTCGCTGAAAGCCCGATCGAGGACGTGCGGCTTAGCAACATTCGCATCCACTATAAAGGGGGCGGAACGAAATCCGACGCAGCCCGCGAGGTGCCCGAGAACGAAAAAAATTATCCCGAACCAAGCATGTTCGGCGTCATGCCGGCATACGGATTTTACGTCCGCCACTCCCGCGGCATAACGTTCGACAACGTGGAAGTCTCTTTCGACAAAACCGACGAGCGTCCGTCGTTTATTCTGGACAATGTTCAAGACGCTGCATTCTACAGAACAAAAGCAAAATTGGCCGCCGACGCGAAGATGTTCGTCCTTTACAACGTAACAAATTTCAGATCACTCCAGAGTCCAAATCTGGATGACGTTGTCGTAGAGCGCGCTGCCGCCGCCGCCGTCGCAGTCGCCACTCGAGGGCACGCCGGTCGCTTGCACGTTGGCGAACACGCCGAGGTAGTCGTAGGCGTCGGACACCTGGTCTTGCGTCA